>CAYPBV010000121.1:5259-6446 GCA_964409025.1 uncultured Chitinophagaceae bacterium
CGCTTCTGCCTTACTAACTAACCCAACAAAGCCGTTCCCTCAAGAGTCATCAACAGAACCTTCCGCATGCCGGAACAGTTCTTCTATTCTCATACCTTAAAACTTTTGTTATGGCAGAGTTTGATACCTCACATGTAAAAAACATTGTCTTGCTGGGCCACGCAGGCTCCGGTAAGACATCCTTAGCGGAATGCATGCTCTTTGAAGCAGGCATTATTAACCGCAGAGGTTCAGTAAATGAAAAAAACACCGTAGCTGATTATCATGAACTGGAACAGGAACGTGGTAACTCTATCTTCTCCAAACTACTTCACACCAAATGGCGTGGTTACAAAATCAACATTATTGATACACCCGGTTATGACGATTTTACCGGTGAAGTGATTTCCGCACTTAGGGTAGCAGATACCGGTGTTATGCTGCTTAACGGCGTAATGGGTGTGGAAGTGGGTACCGATATCATTTGGGATTACACCGAGCGATTTAACACACCCATGATTCTTGCCGTAAATAAACTGGATGATGAGAATGCTGATTTTGATAAAACGGTGGCAGAAGCAAAAGCACATTTTGGAAACAAAGTAACAGTAGTGCAATACCCACTCAATGCCGGTACCGGTTTTAACGCCATTATTGATGTGTTGAAGATGACGATGTATCAATTTCCTGCAACGGGTGGTAAACCTGAAAAGTTGCCCATACCTGATGGTGAAAAAGCAAAAGCTGATGAACTGCACCGCATCTTAGTGGAAGCAGTGGCAGTGAATGATGAAACTTTGATGGAGCATTACTTAGATAAAGGTGAACTGGATGAAGATGAAATGCGTGAAGGATTGAAACAATCACTTATACATCACGACATCTTCCCTGTATTTTGCCTCAGTGCATTGAATGATATGGGCAGCGGACGCTTGATGGGCTTTATTGATAACTGTTGCCCCAGTGCCAATGAAATGCCGGCGCAAAAAACAAAAAATGGTGATACGCTTACATGTAATGCCAATGGCCCTGCCTGCATCTTCATTTACAAAACAGTAAGTGAACCGCATGTGGGCGAACTTTCTTTCTTTAAAGTGTACAGCGGTAACATTAAGAGCGGTATGGAGCTGGAAAATGAGTCCACCGGTGTTTCAGAAAAAATCAATCAGTTGTTTTTGGTAGAAGGTAACAAACGTACACCCGTAGGC
>CAYPBV010000121.1:6456-10409 GCA_964409025.1 uncultured Chitinophagaceae bacterium
TATTGGTGCTACGCTAAAATTAAAAAATACACATACCAATAATACGTTACACAGCAAAGGAAAGAATTATGAATTACCGGCCATTGAGTTTCCTCCGCCTAATATGACGGTGGCCATTGAATCGCTCAAAACGGGAGAAGAGGAAAAACTTTCGCAGGCACTGCATCAGTTGCGTGAAGAAGATCCAACGTTGATAGTAGAGGTATCGCCGGAGCTTAAGCAAACACTCATCCATTGTCAGGGTGATATGCATTTAGCTGTGGCCAAGTGGAAGATTGAACACAGCCATAAAATAGAAGTGAAGTTTGTGAAGCCACGCATCCCTTACCGGGAAACCATTCGTAAAATGGCTGATGCCAATTACCGTCATAAAAAACAAAGTGGTGGTTCCGGACAGTTTGGTGAAGTTTACATGCGCATTGAACCCTGGTATGAAGGCATGCCGGAGCCCACTGATATTTCAGTACGTGGCAGGGAAACACATGAACTGGAGTGGGGTGGTAAACTGGTGTTTTACAACTGCATTGTGGGCGGTGCAATTGATGCACGTTTTTTACCCAGCATCTTAAAGGGTGTGATGGAAAAAATGCATGTGGGTCCACTCACCGGCTCTTATGTACGTGATGTGCGTGTATGTGTATATGATGGTAAGATGCATCCGGTGGATAGTAATGATATCAGTTTTAAAATTGCAGGCTTGCAGGCATTTCGCCAGGCCTTTCAGCAGGCTGATCCACAGATACTGGAACCCATTTATCATGTGGAAGTTTTGTGTCCGGATGATTTAACCGGCGCTGTTATGGGCGATTTGCAAAGCAGAAGAGCCATTGTAGAAGGGATAGACAATGAAGGGCATTTTCAAAAAGTAATCAGTCGTGTACCTTTGAGTGAACTGGATGGTTTTTCATCATCGCTTCGTTCAATTACGCAGGGCCGGGCCAAATTCCGCAGTTCGTTTCTGGAATATGCAGCCATGCCGTTTGAACTGCAGCGTAAGTTGATTGATGAATATGCGAAGACCGACCGGGAAGAAGTTCTTGCTTAGTTATAAATAGATATTGCCATAGTTTGAAGCACTTACATTTAACTTACTATAGCAATGTTTCAGAAAGATACAAACCACATCGGGCAAAAGAATTCAAACATTCAGCAAAGGGCTTCCTGTTATATCCTTTGCAGGTTTTGAAGGGGATATTGTCCTTTGTGGTTTTTTTTATTCGATTCTGAAAGAAATCTTACAAACACATCCAAAGGTGGTAACCTGTCCGTCTTTTACATGGGCTTTAATATCCTGTACATAAACAGAATCAATATTGCGTATAGTCTTTGATGCTTCGGCAACTGCATTACGGATGGCATCATCAATACCTTTTTCTGATGAAGAAATAACTTCAATAATTTTTACAATTGGCATAATCTTTCATTTTTATAAGTAAAGAATCGTGTAGTGAAAGATAGTCAATATTTCTCCTTTATGAAAAAATGATCAATGCCAGCAGTAAAATGTAAATAATGAGATGGTGAAGGAGTATGGGTCCTTTATCAATGGTTTGATTTTTTTCATAGATGTAAGTTTTTGGTAGCATGTGAAATAAGAAATTACTAACTTTCTTGCCAAAATTGAATGCTGTATGAGATTTCGTTTAACTTCTGTGTTTTGTTATTTTATTATTACTGCTTCATCACAAACCAAAACAGTTGAAACAAAAGAGTACATCCCATCAGGTGTGCAGGTTACATTAAGTGCCGGTGTTGTAAACTATGGTGCTGTTAAATTGGAGTACACAACACATACAGGGTATCTTGATTTAAAAAACGATACAGGAAAGCTGATTGCAAAAGTTTTTTTTACTTACTACAAAAAGAAAGGTGAAAATGCAGCCAACCGTCCCATCACTTTTACATTTAACGGCGGGCCGGGTTCATCTTCTGTATGGCTGCATATGGGTGGACTTGGTCCTAAACGTGTATTGCTCAAAGATGATGGAACAGCTACTGCACCTCCTTATAAATATATTAACAATGAATACAGTTGGCTCGATAAAACTGATCTGGTTTTTATTGACCCCGTATCAACAGGTTACAGCCGTGCAGCCGGTGGTGAAAGCCCCAAACAGTTTCATGGTTATGTAGAAGATGTTCAAAGTGTGGGATCATTTATCCGTTATTTTTTATCCAAATATGAAAGATGGGGTTCTGCCAAATTTTTAGCAGGTGAGAGTTACGGTACAACAAGGGCTGCAGGCTTGAGTAAATTTTTAACGGATAGTTACCGTATTTACATCAATGGTATCTTTTTAATTTCACCTGTATTGAATTTCGGCACCAATGATTATTATGTGGGTAATGATTTACCCAGAGCTTTATACATTCCTTCTTACACAGCCGCTGCCTGGTATCATAAAAAATTAGCGCCGGAACTGCAAAATGACTTTGCAAGAGCAATGAAAGAAAGTGAAACATTTGCCCTTGGTGAATATGCAAGTGCTTTACTAAAAGGCGGATGGCTGAGTGCCGATGAAACAGACAAGATAGCCACTAAGATGAGTTACTATACCGGATTGAGTAAAGAGTATTGTTTGAATGCCAATCTCAGAGTGGAAGAAAACCGCTTTTATAAGGAACTGCGACGTAAAGATGGATTAAGTATTGGAAGGTTGGATGCACGCTTTACCGGAATTGATTTGGACAATGCCGGTGAGTTTGTAAGCTTTGACCCATCGTTTACCAATATTGACGGGCCGTTTACCAGTGCACTCAATGATTATTTTCAAAACGAGTTGAATTTTAAAGAAGAGAAACCCTACAATATTTTTGGCAATGTATATCCGTGGAATTATAATAATGTGCAAAATCAATATTTGAATGTAGCTGAAAGTCTGCGGGATGCCATGGCAAAAAACCCGGCATTAAAAGTATATGTGGGCAGCGGGTATTATGATTTTGCTACACCTTATTTTACAGCCAAATATGATATAGAACATATGTTTCTCCGTCCGGAAGCAAGAAAAAATATAAAGCATTACTTCTACAACAGCGGACATATGTACTACATCAATATGCCTGATATGATACAGTTTAAAAAAGATGTAGATGCGTTTTTTGAGTGGGCGTTGAAATAATAAATAAGCCCTGCCGGCAGGGCTTGAAGGAGTGAAGAAGAAGAGATTCATTACATGAATTACATTACTTATTTTTTGGGGGCGGCTTTGCCGCCCCCTTAGTTTTGCACATATGCACATCATACTTGCAATTGGTAATGAAACTATCTATTTTGTAATGCCATATATTTTTTTAACCAAAAACCATCAATCATGAACACAGGAAAATTTATTTCCGGCGGTCTCATAGCAGGCGTCGTTTACTTCCTTCTTGGATGGCTTATCTATGGAATGCTCTTAATGGATTTTATGTCTCAACACACAACAACTGCTGCACAAGCGATCATGCGACCTGAAGCAGAATGGCCCTGGTGGGCTATGATAACCGGGAACTTTGGTCTTGGTTTCCTTTTATCGTATGTGTTCAGTAAATCAGGAACAACATCAGTGAGTGCCGGCGCCTTATCTGGTGCTATTGTAATGTTTCTGTTTTCTTTTTCTGTTGACCTTATGATGTATGCACAAATGAATATTTTTGACTTAACATCAGCAGTTGTTGATATGCTTGCATCAGCAGCTATTGGCGCCATCGTTGGTGCCGTACTGGGCTGGTGGTTTGGCCGTAAGTAATTCATTGGATCAATAAAAAAGCGGGTTCAATTGTTGAACCCGCTTTTTTTATTTTGCATCCACTACTTCCACCTCAAAAACCAAAATGCTGTTTGGTGGAATTTTTGCAGCTCTTGTTCTGATACCATAAGCAAGACCAGATGGAATAATAATTTTAATTTTACCTCCCGTTTTCAGCAGCGGCACACCTATTTGCCATCCTTTGATTAAACGGTTGAGTGG
>CAYPBV010000122.1:0-3120 GCA_964409025.1 uncultured Chitinophagaceae bacterium
CGTCAGATGTGTATAAGAGACAGGTCTTCTCGGAAGCACCATCGTTCTTCCGTTATAATAAATCCGCATGGTTCCATTTTTATCAGCAGGAATTCGAATATCTGCACTTCCTAAAAAAGGTAAACCACTGAATGCTTTAATGGGATTGCAGGTAGAAATGCTGTCGTTCTTATCATCAAACAAAAAAACTGATATCATCGTTTTACTCGCAGGCGCCAATGCTTGTGTAGAAATTGGAATAGAATCAATCGCCAATGTATCCCTTCCTGCCACAACAGCATTATTACTGCTGAAAATTACCAATGCTGTTTGCTGTTCATCTCTCGGAATTTGGCTGAGCACACCTGCAATCATTCCGCTTGATGGAAAAGTACGGACGTATACAGCATTATTTGTTCGTTTTAATGGTTCAAAGAAATAATAAACTGTGCGCCCGTTTTTTGGTCGTACTTCAAATTCAAAATAACTTTTTGTAGTAATGGCAAAACTAAAACTGCCGTCCTTAGCAAATTTCGTCCAGCCTGTATAGGCACCATGGGAGCTTTTGTTTCGCTCAATTAAATTTCTCTTACCTGTTTTCGGATTAAAAATGTACACAATAAAACTATCCAGACCAAGTGGAATATTTTCACCAAGTGTTAATCCTTTACCGCTTAAGCCCACAGAACGATTAGGATTATCCGGAGAAATAATCTTCGTTGTTTTCGGTGATTGGTTATCATTCAAAAATTGATAGAGATGAATAAATGTTTCTTCACTTGTTGCCACCTGCATATGGTCGGCACTGGTTAAAACAACATTGACGGCGCCGGGAATAGCACCACCTGTTTTCACCACATTATCTGCTTTACTGTAAATGTTCATCGTTTTCACTTCAGCATTTTTCCCTGCTGCAGTTTTCATTTTGCCGCTGCCAATGTGTATGTAATGCGCCACTTTTAATGCATGGAGTGAATCATTGAGATAATTATAACAGAGCCCGCCACCGGCACTATGTGTCATTAAATCCACCTGTGTGGCTTTTGTTTTTCTCAATACTTCATCAATAAAATCATTCAGCAACGAATCTGTTGCTTTATTTCTGTTGATGGTATTCCAGTCAAACAAAAACATCCGTTGGTTGCAATAGCCGTTACTGCTGAACCGCTGCATCTGCAAGGCCCAGTTATCACCGCTGCCGAGAAAGCCGTGTACAAAAACAATCGGTCTTTTGCCGGAATCACACCCATCATCATCATAATAATTGGCTTGTGCAACTGGTTGTAATGAATAGAAAAGACAAAGCAGTATAATTAAATTTCGCATGAAGTGAAGTTAAAGAAAACTCCTTTTCGCTTGTGCATATATCGTGAGCCGCCACATCTTGAGGTGCGAAATTGGCTCCTCAAGTTTTTAACCTCAGTTTTGTAAGAGTAAACATAAAATCTTTTGGGAACCTTTCACTGTTTCTTTTTATCTTTCGTTTCAGTTGTTTTGTTTCTACTGTATACATCTCAGCTAAATCTGAATCAAGCATTACTTTTTGGCCACGAATAACATGAATCTGATTTAATATCTTCTTTTCCTGTGCTATCAATTCTAATTCATTCTTTGCCATAAAAATTCATTTACTCACAAAATTTACTCATTAAAATCGGAGGTCACAAATCTCCACCTCTAATGAATGGCACTCTCGATGGCAGAGGAATAACTTTTACATTCATTCTACTTATGTTACACAATTAATTTAGAATTGTTTTTGTAAACAAAAGGCAGCAACTAGGGAGACTTGAACAAATTTTTGATACTATATGAGCTTTAAAAAAGAAAAATGTGACTCAATTTTATTTCCGAAATGACGATGAAAATCAAGCCATGAAATAGTAATAGAGGAAAGAATTAGCTTTTCTTTCGACGTAATAATTTCCCATTTTCTTAGGTGGCCCCACGGTAGTCTGCCAGCACTAAACTCATATATCGTTTCGATTTCATCTAACTTGATGGAAACCACCGTAGATTGGTCTTGCAGGACAAGTTCGTTGTTAGTAATTGTAAGAATCTTACTTTTTTCAGTTGGCATATAATTAAAAAATAAAAAAATAAAAATGCCAGAACTAAAAAAAAAAAAAAGGAAATAAGCCAATGCATCTAAAAAAGTTATTGGTTTTTCATAATCATTCAGTTTAGTATAAAAAATCAATAGAATAAAACAATTAAAGAAAAAAGGTAGTAGCCATAAGCCAACTACCCTTTTTGTATCAAACTTGTAAATACTTTTAGAAGAAGTCATATAATATTCACTTCAATCTTAAAACGGCGTTTCCTCATCAAAATTCATATCATTCATCTTACTGCCTTTTTGTACAAATACTTTCGGACCATCATCTGTTGGTACTGGCTTCCAGTTACCGCCACCGCCACCGGGCAATGGATTGCCGCCGGGAAAACCGCTGCCACCGCCAAAATCATTAAAGTCATCTTCCACAAACTTTTGAATATGCAGCAAAGCACGCAGCTTAATCGTTTCCAAACTACCGTTACGGTGCTTGGCAATACGCACATGCGTTTCACCACGATTGCTTTCGCCAAACTCATTAGAGGTGATATCATAGTATTCAGGACGATACAAGAACATCACCATATCCGCATCCTGCTCAATCGCTCCTGATTCACGAAGGTCACTCAACTGCGGCATCTTGTTTCCTTCCTTACGTTTTTCAACCTCACGACTTAACTGTTACAATGCAATGATGGGAATACCCAATTCTTTTGCTAGACCTTTCAGGTTTCTTGAGATGGTACTGATTTCCTGTTCACGGTTGGTACTCTTGTTGCCACCTGTACCGCTCATGAGCTGCAAATAGTCAATGATGATTAAACCTACATTGTGCTTGTTTACCAATCGTCTTGCTTTGGCACGCAGTTCAAAAATATTCAGTGCCGCACTGTCATCAATAAAGATGGGTGCTTTACTTAAACGCTCAATTCCTTTTTTGTAGAGTTGCTGCAGTTCATGATCTTCTAACTTACCACGTGAAATTTTCTCCAGCATAATTTCACTCTCAGCACTTAAAATACGCTGCACCAGCTGTGCAGCACTCATCTCCAAACTAAAGAAAGCAACTGGCGTTTGTTTATGCG
>CAYPBV010000122.1:3130-10247 GCA_964409025.1 uncultured Chitinophagaceae bacterium
TATGCGCATTCAATGCTGCATTACGTACCAGGTTTAACGCAAAAGCTGTTTTACCTACTGCCGGACGAGCAGCGAGAATAATTAAATCTGTTGATTGCCATCCGTAAGTAACACGGTCGAGCCCTGCAAAACCACTGGGCACTCCTGTAACATCTTCATCCTTGTTACGCAAATCTTCAATACGCTGAATGGTTTTGATTAACACATTATCAAACGAATCAAAATTTTTGCGGAGATAGTTATTGGTAATTTCAAACAGTTTGGTTTCAGCTTCATCCAGCAAATCAAAAATATCCGTGCTGTCTTCATAAGCATCACTGATGGTTTCACCATTGATGCGAATAAGTTCACGCTGAATAAATTTTTGCAACACAATGCGTGCATGGGCTTCAATGTTTGCAGTAGAAACTACCGCATTGGTGAGTCGTGTTACATAATAAGCACCCCCTACCATTTCCAGTTCTTCACGGAGTTTTAATTCTTCCACAACGGTTAACAGGTCAATAGGTGAACTTTTACCTGTTAAGCTCTGCATAGCACGAAAGATGCGTTGGTGTGCATCTACATAAAAACATTCAGGGCGCAAAATTTCACTCACGGTATCAAAAGCACTCTTCTCCAGCATAATAGCCCCAAGTACCGCTTCTTCAAGTTCTTTAGCCTGAGGTGGCACTTTACCGTACACCATTGTGGTAAGGTCAACACCCGGTTTTCGTCTTGCTTTTCGGTCTTTATTTATGTTTGTAATGTCCATTTTTTAAATCCTCTCTTACGTTAGATTTTGGGTATAAAACTTTCGTGGGGGAGCGAATGTAATTCGGAATCACTTAACAATTACATCATATTGCTATTAAATTTTTGTCGCCCGTAATTCACATGAAATTTTCAGTTATCCACCACAAATTCCCGTTGTATTCACAGCCAATCCCTGTTTATCCTCAAATTAATCTTTTTTTTCGCCCTTTGCAGGAACATTTACACACAATGATGTGCTAAAACATTTCTTAAAAAAACTTTGGCTGTTTAAGATAAAATACAAGTGCTGTTTTTTGCTTGAATGCCAAGCCTAAGCCCCAATGAATTATCTTTGCCCACTTAAAACACAAAGTAGAATTTAGCATTATGACCATCTCTTATAACTGGCTCCACGAATATTTACCTGTTACAATAGAAGCTGAAAAGCTCAGCCGCATCCTCACCTCCATTGGACTGGAAGTGGAAAGTATGGATGCTTATGAAGAAGTGAAAGGCGGGCTTAAAGGCGTTGTTATAGGTCAGGTGCTCACCTGCACCAAACATCCTGATGCAGATAAACTTTCCCTCACCACAGTTAACATCGGCAGCGGCGAACCTTTGCAAATTGTATGCGGTGCTCCCAATGTAGCAGCAGGTCAAAAAGTAGCTGTAGCAACCATTGGTACTACTATTTATCCCACAACCGGTGAGCCACTTACCATGAAGAAAGCAAAGATCCGTGGCGTGGAAAGTCATGGAATGATTTGTGCTGAAGATGAATTGGGCTTGGGAAACAGTCATGCAGGTATTATGATTTTAAGCAGTGATGCAGCAGTGGGAACACCTGCGGTTGAATATTTCAAATTGAGCAGCGATACCATTTATGAGATTGGTTTAACACCCAACAGAATGGATGCCATGAGCCACCTGGGCGTGGCACGTGATGTGATTGCGTGGCTCAACTTTCATGAAAAGAAACAATACCTTGTAAAATCACCGTTCACTAATGGATTTAAAGCCGACAACAATACGTTACCCATTAAAGTAAACATTGACAATAAAGAAGCGTGTGAGCGGTATGCAGGCGTGAGCATTAAAGGTGTTACGGTTAAAGAAAGTCCGGATTGGTTGAAAAAGCGTATTAAAAGCATTGGTCTTCGTCCTATCAATAACATAGTTGATATTACCAATTTCATTTTGCATGAAACGGGTCAGCCTTTGCACGCATTTGACCTTGACCAAATAACAGGTGGCGAAGTGATTGTAAAGAATTGTGCGGAAGGAACCACGTTCACCACCCTGGATGAAAAAGAAAGGAAGCTGAGTGCAGATGATTTGATGATATGCAATGCCAGCGAACCTATGTGCATTGGTGGTGTATTTGGCGGTTTGAAAAGTGGTGTAACAGACGCAACAAAAAATATTTTTTTAGAAAGTGCATGGTTCAATCCCATCACTATTCGTAAAACATCGTTTCGTCATAATCTGCGTACTGATGCTGCCACCCGCTTTGAAAAAGGCGTAGACATCAGCAATGCAGTGAATGTATTGAAACGTGCAGCTTTACTTATAAAAGAACTTGCCGGTGGTGAAATAGCCAGTGATGTGGTAGATGTGTATCCATCACCCAAACAAAAAGTGGAAGTAGCCGTTAAGTGGCACTATCTCAAAAAGCTCAGCGGTAAAAATTATCATCCGGATAACGTGAAGAAAATTCTCTCCGCACTAGGGTTTGATATTGTAAAAGAAGGAATTGATGAGTTTAGAGTGGCAGCACCTTTCAGCAAACCGGACATGGAACATGCAGCAGATATAGTAGAGGAAATCATGCGCATTGATGGATTGGATAATGTAGAAATTCCCACCAGCATTACCATTTCACCTGCAGTAGAAGCAAATTATAAAACTGAAGTACTTAAAGAAAAAGCAGCTAACTATTTAATCGGTCTCGGGTTCAATGAAATTTTTACCAATTCCATTGCTAACAGTGCCTGGTACAATGAAGAAACGTTGAACACAACGGTGAAGATGCTGAACAACCTGAGTGCTGAGTTGAATGTAATGAGACCTTCTATGATTGAAACAGGATTGCAAAGCATCGGCTTTAATATCAATCGCCGCAATTTAAATCTGCGTTTGTTTGAATTTGGCAAAACTTACAGCACATCCGCTGTGGGCGTATATGATGAAACAGCACATCTCACATTTTACATTACTGGCAGCAGCACGGCTTCGTGGAAGCACAAAACTGAAGCCAGCAATTTGTTTCAATTGAAAGCCTGTGTGGAAGCATTATTTCAGCAGATGGGCGTTTCAGCAAATGCTTCAACAATTGAAACAACGGATGATTTTGAATACGGTATCCATTACAGCATCAACAAAAAACAAGTAGCAATTGTGGGCGCTGTGCAAAACAAAAAGCTCAAGGCCTTTGATATTAAACAACCTGTTTTTATTGCAGATATTAATTGGGATGCTCTTTTGAAAATTGCATCTAAAGTAAAAGTGGATTATACAGAGATTCCACGTTTTCCTGCTGTGGAGCGTGATCTGGCGATGGTACTTGCAAAATATATTACCTACGGAAAAATTGAACAAACCGTTTTGGAGGCCAAAGTAAAACGCCTAAAAAATGTATCATTATTCGATGTTTTTGAAAGCGAAAAGTTAGGTACTGATAAAAAATCAATGGCTCTGAATCTTGTGTTTCAGGATACTGAAAAAACGCTTACTGACGCTGAAACAGATAAAATGATGAACCTTATTATGGGTCAATTGGAAAAGGAGCTGGGCGCTGAAATAAGGAAGTAAAAACATTGGAGTACCTATCCCCTCCCGGGAGGGGAGTTAGAATCTCAGAAAATGAATGAGATTCTTAGGGGTGGGTTTAATGCACCTTTTTTCATATCCATATCATTCCTTAGTTTAGCACCTGCATGGATACTGCCGAACAATATATCAAAAGTCTGAAGGAAAAAATTGCACTGCTTGCCAGGCATCAGCGCCAACTGCAAAAAGAAAACCAGCAGTTGAAAGAAGATGCTGAAGTATATAGGGAGCAAACAAATGCCATCAAACAGGAAATGAGTATTCTTGAAATGCAAAATGCCATGCTCAAGGCATCACAACAGCATCTAACTGATAAAGAGAAAAAAGAAATGGAAAAAAAACTCCAGCACTTCATTACCGAAATTGACCGCTGCATTTCCATGCTCAGCCGGTAATCATACACGCTTTACCAGCCTCACATGTAACTGTGCATCTCCATTACTCAACTCAAGCGAGTATACACCGTAGGGTAAATCATTTAATCCGGTGAGAGTAAACGCTTTGTCTGGTGAACAGTTATAAGCAGCACTTCTGCATATACTTCCCTTTTCATCACGAAGGGTAGCTCTAACGTGTGCAGAAGCCTGTTGTTTTACTTCAATGTCCAATGAGTCTAAAAAGACCTGAGGTTTTACTTTTGCAAGCATAGTTTTGGTTTGGTTCAGTTGTAAATAAATTTGATTTTCTAAGTTGCGGTGGGTGTGTATCCATAAAAAATCAGCAACTTATAAAAAGGGGGCTACTAATGTAAGAACTTTTGTTTTACTTCACATTATGGAAACATTAATTCCCATAAATATTTTAATAGGCGACCGCAATTACCGTATTAAAGTAGCGCCGGAAGATGAGGAACATGTACGTAAAACTGTAAAAACCATCAATGAAAAAGTTATTGAATTCAAAACAAATTTTGCAGGTAAGGATATGCAGGATTATGTGTCAATGGTTCTTATCTGGTACGCAACACAACAAACTTCAGGCCTTCAAAGTACTGCTAATGGGGAAGCGCTTCTTCAAGCCCTCAGTAAATTAGATGAGCAGCTAACTGAATTGCTCCCACATGAAAAAGCTGAATAAGATGTTTGCCTTCAGTGGGAATATCTGTTTTTAAAGATATGCCCCGGCCAGCCCCCAACATATTTATAAATAGGTTTCAGTTTTGTATTTATTGAATAAAAGGACTATTTCGGTCTTAAAAACAAGTTCATTAATCCAAACAGGCAACAATTTACTTCTCATATTTTCGTATTTTCGCCCACTACATTTCCAATATGAACGCTGGTGCTGCCATACTTAAGGAACTGTTGAAGAAACATTCATCAAACTATTTTAATCAAAATGGAACCTACTATTCTATACATCATCATAGGCGTTGCCGCACTTATTCTGGGCATCGTGGCGGGTAAGTTTATTTTCGCCAAAAACACACAAAAACAAATACAGGAAGCCGAACTTCAATCTCAAACCATCCTCAAAGAAGCTGAATTAAGGGCTGAAACCATTAAAAAAGAAAAAGCCCTTGAAGCCAAGGAAAAGTTTGTACAAATGAAGGCGGAGCACGACCGTGAAGTACTGGAGCGTACTAAAAAACTGAGCGAAAGTGAAAACCGTGCACGTCAAAAAGAGCAATCCATCAATCAAAAAGAGAGCAACCTTGATAAACAAATCAAGGAAAATGAGGCCATCAAAGAAAACCTCAACCGCCAGATTGAAGTGGTTAATCAAAAACGTACTGAGCTTGAAAAACATCAGGAAGAACACATTCGGCGTCTTGAAAAAATTGCCGGCCTCTCAGCCGAAGAAGCAAAAGCACAACTGGTAGAAAGTCTAAAAAACGAAGCTCAAACCCAAGCCCTGTCACTCCAGCAGGAAATCATAGAAGAAGCCAAACAAAAAGCAGGTAAAGAAGCCCGCAAAATTGTTATTCAAACCATACAGCGTACCGCAGCTGAGCAAACTATTGAAAACACTGTAACCGTTTTCAATTTGGAAAGTGATGAAATTAAAGGTCAAATTATTGGTCGTGAAGGGCGCAACATCAGGGCTATTGAAGCGGCTACGGGTGTAGATTTGATTGTGGATGATACGCCTGAGGCTATCCTTCTTTCCTCATTTGACCCGCTGCGTCGTGAAGTGGCCCGTTTGAGTTTACAACGCCTTGTGAGCGATGGGCGCATTCACCCCGCACGTATTGAAGAAGTGGTTGAAAAAACCCGCAAACAGCTTGAAGAACAGGTAATGGAAATTGGCGAACGTACAGCTATTGAGTTGGGTATTCATGGTTTACATAAAGAATTAATTCGAATGGTGGGTCGTATGCGTTTTCGTTCATCATATGGTCAAAACTTATTGATGCACAGCCGTGAAACGGCCAATCTCTGCGCCATTATGGCCTCAGAACTTGGCTTAAACCCCAAGCTGGCAAAGCGTGCAGGCTTATTACATGATATTGGTAAAGTGCCTGATGAAGAAACGGAACTCAGCCACGCATTACTCGGCGCTAAACTGGCCGAAAAATATGGTGAAAACCCGGCTGTTGTAAATGCTATTGGTGCGCACCACGATGAAATGGAAATGCAGTATGTTATCTCTCCTATAGTACAGGCTTGTGACGCCATAAGCGGTGCACGCCCCGGCGCACGCAGGGAAATCATGCAGCAATACCTCCAGCGTATTAAGGATTTGGAAAATCTTGCGATGGGTTATCCTGGTGTAGAAAAAGCGTATGCTATTCAGGCCGGCCGTGAATTACGTGTTATTGTAGAAGCTGAAAAAGTAACCGATAGTGAAAGTGATAAACTGAGCTTTGAAATGGCGCAAAAAATTCAGACCGAAATGGTCTATCCCGGTCAAATTAAAGTAACAGTTATCCGAGAAAAGCGTGCTGTGAATGTAGCGAGATAAAAAAACTGGAATAACAATCAAATTTCTAATTTTTTCCCCCTACCTTTGCCGTCCAAAAATTTGTAAGTCATGAACGCCGCAGTAGCATTTGTACACGAGCAATTAACAGTAAAGAAACAACTTCCTTCTTTTAAGGCAGGTGATAACGTTACTGTAAACTATAAAATTATTGAAGGTGGTAAAGAGCGTATACAGAGCTTCCGTGGTGATGTGGTAAAACGTCAGGGAACCGGCGCAACTGCTTCATTTACAGTTCGTAAGATTTCTGATGGTATAGGAGTTGAGCGTTCATTTCCGGTAAACTCACCTAATATTGATTCAGTAGAGCTCAACAAAGTAGGTAAAGTAAACCGTGCTAAACTGTTTTACCTACGTGAAAGAAGTGGTAAGAGTGCACGTATTAAAGAAAAGCGCATGAAGTAATTCATCTTGGTATAAAAAGGGCGGTAATTGAAAAAATTACCGCCCTTTTTCTTTGCGGGCACAAAATTTGTATTAAATTTATGCTTCTGAACTAATCCCGAAATCCCATCCCTACTGAAACTGTATTAAGTCCAATGCCTGTTAACCATTAGGTACCCATTTTCAAACTTGACAGTTTCAAATCATGAAAAAGTTAGTAGTAGCGTCTGTAATCATTGGCTTCGTT
>CAYPBV010000123.1:0-10220 GCA_964409025.1 uncultured Chitinophagaceae bacterium
TTGCACCAAGGTGATGGAATCTTTACCCCCACTGAACAACAAAGCAGGACGCTCAAACTGGGCAGCCACTTCACGAAAGATATAAATACTCTCCGCTTCTAATTGTTCTAAGTAATTTAAACGATAGTTACTCATATTTTATCCTACTTATCTGATAGACTTTTTACTGCTGCAAAGAAAAGGCAAAAAGACCTAACATTTGTTTTAAAGTTTCCAATCCTGACGGCGGCTTTCAGCCCCGTCAGCGGTTTGTGCCAAACGAATAGAAATTATCCTCTACCGCCGTCTGCGTTTGTAACAGCTGACGGGGTTTCAGCATGTACATGCAATCCGCATTCTTTTTTACTGCTATCTTCCCACCACCAGCGTCCGGCACGGAAATCTTCGCCGGGTTTGATAGCACGTGTGCAGGGCGCACAACCAATGCTTACAAAGCCTTTATCATGTAAAGAATTGTAAGGAATCTGATGCGTGCGGATAAACTGCTTCACCTCTTCTGTGCTCCAATGTAACAAGGGATGGTATTTTAAGATTTGATTCGTTTCATCCCATTCCAGTTGCTGCATATCATGTCTGTTGGGTGAATGCGCTGCACGTATGCCCGTAATCCAGATTTTATTGCCCAATAATGCACGCTGCAAGGGCTCTACTTTGCGGATATGACAACAGCTTTTTCTGTTTTCTACGGATTCATAAAAACTATTAGGCCCTTTTTCTGAAACGAATTGCTGTAATGCAACTGTATCAGGATAATAGGTATGAATGGGTTTATTGTATTGTTCAAGTGTTCTGCTCCACACAGAATAGGTTTCCGGAAACAAACGGCCTGTATCAAGCGTAAACACTTTGATGTTTAGATTACCACTAAAAATCAAATGGGCAATCACCTGGTCCTCTTCACTAAAACTGGTACTGAAAACAGCTGAGCCATCAAATAAATTGATGATAATTTGTAAATCAGACTTAGCACCTTTACCCAGTTGCTGTTGTAATTCATTGTATTGTTGACTGTTCATAAATATGGTTTAAGAGTTCAAGAGTTAAAAGAGTTTAAGGGTTCATTAAATTAAAATGACTTTTCCAACCATTAAACCCTTTAAACGTTAAACTATCCCCGCCAGCTCCAGACTTTTCTTCTTCAAATTCCGGATTTCAATATCCTCAATAATCGCATCGGGTTTCAAAATCAAAGATAGGTTATGTTGTTTCCACCAGTCCTGTCCGGTTAATTCTTTGGCATGAAGCACACCCACTAAATATTTGCGGTCATCTTCTGCATGCCATTCTTCAATCCATTCAAAACGTTCACGGGGAATGTATTTCCAATCATCAAAACTCACATATACTTTCAAATAAAAATCGTTGGTGAGATGCGCCGGCTGATGATGGTATAGTTTTTTATACTCATACTGATAGTGATAACGTAATGCTGAGATATCACTCAATACAGCCGATGCAGTAGGAAAAGAACCCGCACCTTTACCGTAAAAAAATTGTTTATCAGCAAAGGAACTTTCCACTACAAAACCATTGTATTCGTATTTTACAAAGCTCAGATGGTCATCTTTTTTTACAAACTGAGGTAACACAAAAGCTGCTACTTTTCCGTTTTGTAATTTTTTAGCTTGACCCACCAATCGTATCTCTAAACTCTTTTCCCGTCCTACTGCAGCATCGCCCCCCTGTATGTTTTGAATACCGTTGAACAATACTTCTTCCACGCTTGCTACAATTCCATAAGCATGCAGTAACAATATCACCCATTTGTTTACAGCATCCCAGCCATCTATATCCAGTGTAGGGTCAGCTTCAGCAAAACCGAGTTGCTGTGCCTGTAACAATGCCTGTTTAAAATCCAATTTTTCTTCAAACATTTTGGTGAGAATATAATTGGTGCTGCCATTTACAATTCCTTTTACAGAATGGAGCAGGTCATTATCATAGTACTCCTCCAGGTTTCTGATTACAGGAATGGATGCACAGGCTGATGCTTCATACAATAAACTTTGACCTGTTTGCTTTTGCAGTTCCAGCAGTTGGGGCAAATGTTCAGCCAGCATTTTCTTACTGGCGCTCACCGCATCTTTCCCATTTTTTAATGCTGTTGAAATAATTTCAAATGCAGGTGTACTTTCATTAATTACCTCTACAATCAAATTTATTTCTGGGTCGTTAAGAATTTCATTTCGGTCGGTTGTAAAAAGTGAATCAGGTGCATCCCGTTTTTTATCGGGATTCTTGATACAAACTTTCTTGATACTTGCTTTGAGTGAAGGTGTTTGCTGTAATACTTTGTACAAACCTTCCCCTACTACACCAAATCCAAACAAACCGATGGTTAACTGTTTATGTGCTGACATGATTTCTTTTTTGAATTTTAATTTTTAAGTTTCACCTACACCAATTCTTTTTCCAAATCTTCTTTTGAATGCTGTTTTAAAAATGCACTGATGGATTTGGTAATGATTTCATACTCCAGTAAAAAACCATCATGACCGTAAAACGAATCTATCACTTTAAAGGCAGCACCATTAATCGTAGCTGCTAAAAACCGCTGCTCTTCTACAGGAAATAATACATCATTGCCAATACCAATCACTAATGTTTTCGCTTTAATTTCTTTTAATGATAATTCAATGGATTGTCTGCCTCTTCCGATATTATGTGCATCCATCGCCTTGCTTAAAAAATAATAACTGAAGGCATTAAACCGGTTCGCCAGTTTTTCGCCCTGGTAGCGCTGGTAACTTTCACTCTTGAAATCATTCAACACATCATTGCTTTCTTCAATCTGGCTGATGCCGTAGGCTTCATAATGACGATAACTTAACAATGCAATACTTCTCGCCACTTTCAATCCTTCAATTCCTGCATCATCATTTTTATTTTTAAAGGATGGGTCGGCTTCTATCGCCATTCGCTGTGATGCATTGAAAGCAATACCCCATGCACTGTGAAATGCATTAGTAGCAATGGGAATAATGTGTTCAAACAAATACGGTTCTTCAATAGCCCATTCCAATAATTGTTGACCACCCATGCTGCCCCCGATGCCTATATGAATTTTACGAATGCCCAATGCTTCCCGCAGAGGTTGATAGGCACGAATCATATCTCTTGTGGTAAACCAAGGAAACTCATGATAATATGCTTCATTTGTGAGTGGATTCTTATCCAACGGTGAAATACTTCCATACGCACTGCCGGGCATGTTTACACAAATGATGAAGTACTTTTGAGGGTCAAACAATTTTCCTTCTCCTACCAAACCGGGCCACCATTCTTCTGCATTACTGTTGGCCGTGAGTGCATGAAAAATCCAGACTACATTGTCTTTCGTTTCATTTAGCTCACCCAAAGTGGTGTATGCTAAATGATATTCATTGAGCAAGGCACCGCTTTCGAGACGGAATGGTTTTTCGTATTTAAAAATTTCTAAAGACATGATGTTGTCATCTTTTTAATGCAACCTCACCTCCCTTCCTCCTCTCCTGAAGGAAGAGGAGGCGGTGCTGCATTACTTTTTTAAACTTTTTGTTCTACTACATCATCAATTGCACTTTATTCTGAACATTTCAACCAGCATATGTTTTACTTATACTCTTTGAAAAGTCAGGGCTGTGCATAGCCCTTCTCCTAAAGGAGAAGGTGGCACGCCTTAGCGTGACGGATGAGGTGATGCCAAATAAAGAACTGAACGTACAAGTGTGCGACGCAAGGGACGATGCCACTTGTACCGCAGCTTGTTACCAAAACTTATCCCACCAACTCTTTGGCAAATACTGTTTCAAATGCCTGCTCAAAATCAGCTTTAATATCATCAATATGCTCAATACCAACGCTGATGCGGATGAGATTATCCAACACACCACTTGCCTTACGTTCTTCAGCACTTAACTGCTCATGCGTGGTAGAGGCAGGATGAATGGCCAGTGATTTTGCATCACCTACATTCGCCAAATGCGAAACAAGTTTTAACGCATCAATAAACCTACGTCCGTTTTCTACACCTCCCTTAATTCCAAACTGAAGCACACCACCGTAACCGTTCGATAAATATTTTTTCGCCAGTTCGTAATACGGACTGCTCTTTAACCCCGGATACCAAACAAATTCAACACTTGGATGCTGCTCCAGCCATTGTGCTAAGGTGAGTGCATTTTCAACATGGCGTTGTACTCTGAGTGACAAAGTTTCCAAACCCTGTAACAGCAAAAACGAATTGAATGGACTTTGAGCACTTCCAAAATCACGCAAACCTTCCACACGTGCACGGATGATGAATGCAATATTGGGTAAGCCTAATGGGTTTCCTTCACCAAAAATGTCCCAGAATTTTAAACCATGATAACCTTCACTCGGCTCCGTAAACTGCGGAAACTTTCCATTGCCCCAGTTGTAATTACCACCATCAACTATAACACCGCCGATGGTTGTTCCATGTCCGCCAATCCACTTCGTAGCACTTTCAACCACAATGTTGGCACCATGTTTCAGTGGTTGAAATAAATAACCACCGGCACCAAATGTGTTATCAACAATCAATGGCAAATCATATTCTTTTGCCAGCTCTGCAAATTTTTCAAAATCAGGTATGTTGAGACGAGGATTGCCGATTGTTTCTAAGTAAATAGCTTTGGTGTTTTTATCAATCAGCGGAACAAAACTTTCTACATTATCACCATCAGCAAAACGCACTTCAACACCAAGACGTTTGAATGCCACTTTAAACTGATTGTAGGTACCACCATATAAATAAGATGTTGAAATAAAATTATCGCCAGACTGCAAAATATTATTAAGCGCAAGAAACTGTGCGGCCTGTCCGCTACCCACAGCGAGTGCAGCTACACCTCCTTCCAGTGCTGCAATGCGTTGTTCAAATACATCATTAGTGGGATTCATGATGCGGGTATAAATGTTGCCAAATGCTTTTAATCCAAAAAGATTGGCTGCATGTTCACTGTTATCAAAACCATAAGAGGTGGTTTGATAAATAGGCACTGCACGAGATTTGGTGGTGGGGTCGATTTGCTGACCGGCGTGCAATTGTAATGTTTCAAAACGGAGATTGTTGCTCATGATAAGAGTATTTAAATTTTTGAATAAAAAAGACAGAATAAATGATGATTGCAAAGCGCCTGCTGTAAAATCCCTTTACGCACAGGCAGGGGGAGTATAAATGCCTTACGGCATACAGCAAATAATACAACAGCATGCAGGATTGCATGCAGGAGTTTGAACTATGATTTGCTTTTGCAGATTCATACGACGAATTGAATACCCTACAAATGTAATAGGGTTTTTTGGGCTTTGCCAAATAAAATTTCTAAAAGTTTTGTTACTGCGTGTCATAACGAGTGTTTGTTTTAAGAAGGCATCACGCAAAGCTGCCGGGAAAGCAAAGGCGCAAAGCGTAATTTTAAACGTTGCGACCCTTGTATCCTTTGTTTCTTTGTGTGAAACACTTTTTTAATAAATCAAACACTTATCAATTTTATTTTGCAGATGAGATGTTTCCGGGTCAGACGACTGTGTCAGCCGACCGGTAAATAAAAAAGCTCATCCGACAGAATCAGATGAGCTTTTTACTATGTAGTATGTAAGTTGTGAAGCTGGAATCTGACTTATCTGTTCCCTATTGCATTGAATAGAGATGGAATTGGCACCTTGCTACTGTGAGCAGGTTGTCAAGGCTTCATCGGGCCATATCCCTCAGCCTTTCTTGATAAGCGTTGTAAAAGAACTTAACGGCAATTTATATCCGTTTACAAATGTAAAAGCAAAATATCTTTTACACCAAAAAATATTATTTCAAGCGCTGGCATCAGGCAATTAACTTGGCCTCTTTTGAAAAAATTAAAGCAGCAAGCACTGATGGTATAAGTGCTCCGGATTGTACTTCCTTTTCTCTTACATTTTTACTGTTGTTGGGTATTAATACACGTAACCGTTTTGCAGGAGCTTCATCATTGCGGATAATTACTTCTACATCCTGTCCTTCATATACTTCAAACTGAAATTCCTCATGCTCTGCAGTGGAAGCACTTCCCCGTTTCATATCATTTCCGCTGTATTGAATACGACCAAGTGTAGTACCGTATTCATTACGTATCAACTGAAATAATTTATTAAACATTCGTCGTCCAATAAACACGCTTCGTTTAATGGAATCGTTTTCCAAACGAAAACTGTCAGTTGAAGGATTTAATTTGAGTGTAAACCGATGTTCTGTTTTACCATCATTTAAAACCATCGGTAAAGCATTGTAAACTGCTAACCCCATATATGTAAGTTTTTCCCATCCGTCAAAATAGACAAAGGGAAGATAGATGGAACTTTCAATAAAATCATGTTTTTACAGTATTAAATTTTCCACATCACAAAAAAACAGGATGAAGCTTCCATAATCTGTTTAACTATCAAACGTTTGTAACAATACAAAATCTTAACACATTTATCTGGAGATCAAATCAAAACTCTTTCTTCTGTAATAGTGATGCTTTCCTGTAAATTCGCAATCGGTCAATTCCAGAATAAAAAGCAATGAGTGAAGTTCAAAACGAACAGATTTCTGTAGAGGGTGCCCGTGTGCACAATCTGAAAAATATAGATGTAAGTATTCCTAAAAACAAATTGGTGGTCATCACCGGCATCAGCGGTAGCGGTAAATCATCACTGGCCTTTGATACCATTTATGCTGAAGGACAAAGGCGTTATATGGAAACCTTTGGCGCTTATGCCCGCCAGTTTGTGGGTGATATGGAGCGGCCGGATGTTGATAAAATTACAGGCCTCTCCCCTGTTATTTCCATTGAGCAAAAAACAACCAATAAAAATCCACGCTCCACTGTTGGAACCATTACTGAAGTGTATGACTTTCTGCGTTTGCTGTATGCAAGAGTGGGCGAAGCTTATTCTTACAACACAGGCAAGAAAATGGTGAAGTGGAGTGAAGAAGAAATTGTAGAAAACATTTTCAAACGGTTTGATGGGCAAAAGATTTCATTACTGGCACCGCTCGTGCGTGGCCGTAAAGGTCATTACCGTGAACTGTTTGAAGAAATACGAAAGAAAGGTTTTGTAAAAGTTAGAGTTGATGGTGAAATTAAAGACCTGGTACCCAAGATGCAGGTAGACCGTTATAAGATTCACGATATTGAAGTGGTGGTGGACCGCTTAAAAGTGAGTGATGATTTCCGTGTTCGCATCAGCCAGAGTGTGCAGCAAACATTGAAGATGGGTAAAGAGTTGATGATGGTGTTAGCCGAAACAGAAGAACCAAATAACAAGAAACAAAAAACAAAAACACTGTTTGAAAATTCGGAGTCTTTAATCCACCCTTCGGGGGGTGGGGGAGCTTTGTATTCCAAGCAATTGATGTGCGAAGACACAGGCATCAGTTACGAAGAACCTTCGCCCAATGCTTTTTCATTCAACTCACCATATGGTGCATGCCCCACGTGTAAAGGTTTGGGCAATGTGTTTACTATTGATATGGATGAAGTGTTGCCTGATAAATCATTAAGTGTAAAAGAAGGTGGTATTAAACCATTGGGCGAAGAACGGGAAGCAAGCGTGTTTAACCAGGTGGTGGCATTTGCTAAAAAATATAAAATCAAACTGGATACCCCTGTTGAAAAACTACCAAAAGAACAACTCGAACTTTTATTGTTTGGTGATAAGAACATCAGCCCTGATCTGGAAGTGGATGTAAATGATGAAACCATTCCATTAGAATACACGGGAAGTTATGAAGGAATTATTCCGATGTTAAAGCGATGGTTTGCTTCGCCTAACAGTACGGAAGGTTTGCGTGAATGGGTACAACAGTTTATGACCTTAAAAACATGCGGCACCTGCAATGGGGCACGTTTGAAAAAAGAAAGTCTGTGGTTTAAAATTGAAAACAGGAATATAGCAGAGCTGAGTGAACTTAACCTCGATAATCTTGCTGCATGGTTTGATGGCCTGGAACTACGCATCAGCAATAAACAGGCAACAATTGCAAAAGATGTGCTGAAAGAAATAAGAGAGCGCCTGCAGTTCCTATTAAATGTGGGATTAACCTATTTAACATTGAATCGTTCTTCAAGAACATTGAGCGGTGGTGAAAGTCAGCGCATACGGTTGGCAACACAAATAGGCTCACAACTCCAGGGTATCACTTACATTCTGGACGAACCAAGCATTGGCTTACACCAACGTGATAATCATCGATTGATTGATGCACTGAAAAAATTAAGAGATGTAGGCAATAGTGTGTTGGTAGTAGAACATGATAAAGATATTATGCTGGCTGCTGATCATTTGATTGATGTGGGCCCGCAGGCAGGCAAGCATGGCGGCACCATTGTTTCAGCAGGCACTCCAAAACATGTATTAAACAGCAACAGTGATACAGCTCAATATTTAAATGGTGAAAAAAGTATTGAAGTGCCAACTGAACGAAGAAAAGGAAATGGAAAAATGATTGAACTAAAAGGTGCCAACGGCAACAACTTAAAAAATGTGTCCGTTAAATTTCCTCTGGGCAAATTGATTGTTGTTACCGGTGTAAGCGGCAGCGGCAAAAGTACATTGATTAATGAAACGCTTTACCCTATTCTGAGCAAGTTTTGTTATGATTCAAAAGCCAATCCTATGCCTTATAAAAGCATCAAAGGATTGGAGCACATTGATAAAGTAATTGAAATTGATCAAAGCCCCATAGGCCGCATACCCAGAAGTAATCCTGCCACCTATTGCGGATTTTTTACAGAAATAAGAACCTTGTTCGCTTCTGTGCCTGAAGCGAAAATCCGTGGCTACAACGCAGGACGTTTTTCTTTTAATGTAAAAACAGGAAGATGTGATGTGTGTGAGGGTGGCGGCATGCGTGTAATTGAAATGAACTTCCTGCCGGATGTATATGTACATTGCGAAAAATGCAATGGCCGGCGTTACAACAGAGAAACACTGGAAATCCGTTACAAAGGAAAGTCCATCAGCGATGTGCTGGATATGACGGTGGAAGAAGCAGTTGAATTTTTTCAACCTGTTCCCTATTTATATCGCAAAATAAAAGTACTGGAAGATGTAGGACTGGGTTACATCACACTCGGCCAAAGTGCAGTTACCTTAAGTGGTGGCGAAGCACAGCGTGTAAAACTTTCAACAGAACTTGCTAAGAAAGACACAGGCAAAACTTTTTACATTCTGGATGAGCCTACCACCGGTTTACATTTCCAGGATATTCAGCATCTGCTGGATGTGCTTAACAAATTAGTTGACCGTGGCAATACTGTTTTGGTCATTGAGCATAATATGGATGTAATAAAAGTAGCTGATCATATTATTGACCTTGGACCAGAAGGCGGTGACGGAGGTGGTGAAATATTGTTTGAAGGAACACCGGAGGAAATGATGTACCATACAACCAGTTATACAGCTCATTACCTAAAACCAGAATTACAATGAGTCTCGATAATTTAAGCGGACTGCCCGAATGGGAGGATGACGAATTTGAAGATGAAGAAGGTGAAGCGTGGAAACCCAACCCCACAAGAGATGCCTGCAAAGCCATGTATGAACAATGGAAAGAAGTAATGACATTGCTTAATGCGGCGTTTGATACAGACCTTCGTGCCAATGAAACTGAGGAAGAAAAAGATGATGAAGATCCTGAAAAAAGCTTAATCGAACATTCAAAAGGCATGATTTTGGGCGATGCTTATCAGATAGCAGTAAAAATTAAAAGCTCGGAAGCAGGCATGTATATGATACGGATGGAAAATGCAAGCATCATCCGTAAAAATGCGCAGTTTATCAAATCTATTATGCTTACAATGATTGCAGAAGAAGCCATCAGCGAAGAACACGGCATGCTCATTCGCAGTGAGATTGATAAATTCAGAATGTTGTTCAGAGACTGGGTGGCTACCTTTCAAAAAGATGAGTTTGAAGATGAATGGGGCTTGTTTAATTAAATAATCGAATAAACGTTTTACCTGCATCTTAATCGAAAAATAATTTTTACTGCAATGTAATGTGATTTTAAAAATCTTACCTTCCGTTTCCCAAAACTAATCATGGCCAAACCCCAGTTTCTTATACTCATACTTATGTGCGCATTTATGTACATAAGCTGTAATCCTGTTTATCAAGCAACAACGGTTGAATACAAAGGTTACAGTGTAATGAATATGCGAACAGACTCATCAGTACAGAAAATGCTGAAG
>CAYPBV010000124.1:0-10182 GCA_964409025.1 uncultured Chitinophagaceae bacterium
GCTATGCACTCTTTATTCCTCTTATGATTGTATCTGCACTTTCTTTTTTTATCGTCAAACATTTTGAGCCATACTCTATGGATTTAAAAAAACTGGCTGAAGATGGTGAAATGTTTACGCATAAAAAAGAACAGAATATCCTTACAACTATTACACTCGAATCAATTCTATCAGAAGAATATCAAAGCATTCACATCCAGAAAAAATTCAATGACTTTGTTGAAATGGTTAAAACAAATGATAAAAATATTTATGCTGTTGTTAAGGACAATGAAACCTTTGCGGGTATTATTGAATTAAATGATGTTAAGAAACTATTATTTGAAAAAGATAAATACGACAAACTTACAATACGAAGTATTACCAAAAAACCAAGAGCAGTAATTTATATTGACGATTCAGTGCAAAAAGCAATGGAAAAATTAGATGCTACGCAAACCTGGTATTTACCGGTATTAACAAGGGAAAAAAGATTTATCAGCTTTATTTCCAAATCAAAACTATTTAGCAGGTACAGGCAAATTTTAACGGAACAGCAGGATTTTTATGAAAATTAGAAATACTGCTTACACTATAAAAAATTAAATCCAATCTGTATTAACAATTAACTATTCAACCCGTTTTCGATTACATTTTAAAAAATTATGATTAAATTTTTTTTATTGTTTCCTGGCCTGGTTTTTACTTCTTTGATTTATGCCCAGCATACTTATGTTACCAATGCCCCGCTCATAACGGACGCTTTGCCCACTGCTTTTACTCCCAATGGCGATGGCGTAAATGACTCCTTTGAAATAAGGAGGTTTGTACGTACAGATGTTTCGGTTGACAGTTTTCTTATTAAAATTTACAACCGCTATGGCGAACTGGTGTTTGAATCTTCATCGCTTTTAAAAAGCTGGGATGGAAATAACAAAAAAGGAAAGAAATTACCTGAAGATGTTTATGCATATACCATCTATATCAGAACCACTTTTTCTGATGAACAAAAGCATAAAGGAACAATTTTGCTGATTCGGTAATCATGGATTAATAGTTTAAAAACCACGTTCACGCATAAGAGCATCTAACACTCTCCAATTCTTACCTCTGGAAAAATGAGCCGCATAATCTGCATCTTTACCTTCTAAAAGCAGTTGATGCATTCCCAACCGCTTGATGCGCTTTTTTAAAATAGCTTTTTCTTTATTCTCTTCAGCCACCATACCTGCGTAGATAACAGTAAACCATATGTCGGCATCTTCAGCATCGGCACCATAGTCTGATGCTATGGCAGTAATTAAATCCAAAATATTTGTATCAATGTGTTTTGTAGCCGGTTTATAAATTCGCAGGAAATCATTGTACATACGTGCAGCTCCATATTGCTGTGTTTTAAGCTGAAGCCATGAAAAATATTCTATGTCTTTGGGTGCATAACGCCTGTTACTTGACCGGGTGAGGTATACACACCAGTCATCAAAAGCACCAATGTCAAACTCTACCAGATTTCGGTTGCCGATATTTTTTATAAATACAGCCATATTGATTTCAACTTAAATATAAACATTTGCTCAAGTTGAATCCGGTATAAAAAAGGCACCCTTTTCAGAGTGCCTTCAGTCATTAACGAATGACGATTGTTCCTTCCAGATGTATTTTGGTTTTTCCGTTTTCTATGTATTTACGTATATCATACAGATCTTTCTGCAATTGCCTGATACGTTTTTCCCGCATCTTAATATCCTCTTCATGATCCAGGTGCTGAATTTTATTTTCATGATAACGGATTTTTATATGAATCATCTGAGTAAGAATATCCAGCGCTTCCTTGCTATTGAAGTTGCCGTCAAAAATAGTAAGTTGCATACAATTGAATTTTATTGTCCCTGACCCAATGAATAACCCGGCACACCATCAAAGTTGTACAGGTTTTCTGTTTTAATGGTATCAATACCTTCATTGAGAGATAATTGCAGTAATTGAATAATTTCTTCTTTGCTCAACAAAGCACCTGTTTTGTTTTTGAAGCGGCAGCGCCAGTGATCTGTACAGAAAGTTTCTTCAAACCCATCAGGCCATACTTTAATACCACGGTTGGTAATCATACTCAGTTGCACATTATCAAGGTTTATTTTACTCATCTTTTCTGCAAGTTCATTTGGATTGGTTCCTGCCCAGTGTACAAACACATCCACACCCACCAATTCTTTTTTAGCAGGAGCTTTACGACCCACTTTCGGAAGATTTAATGTTTTGCCTTTTGCATAACTCACTTCTTTTAAAGTAGTAGGTTTCTTACCAAGATTGGCAATTACTGCATCAGCAAATTGGCTGGTGCCTACTTTTTGTGTACTTACACCTTCTTTGAAAATATCATACGTATGTATGCCATCTTCAATTGTTTTCAGCCATGCATTCTGCACCTTTTCTGCCACTTCTGTTTGTGCAATATGGTTAAGCATCATAATAGCACCTTGTAATAAACCGCTTGGATTGGCCATGTTTTGCCCGGCACGGCGTGGTGCACTTCCATGAATGGCTTCAAACATGGCACAGGTTTCACCAATATTTGCACTGCCTGCCAATCCTACTGAACCTGCTATCTGTGCAGCTACATCACTCAGCACATCACCGTATAAATTGGGCATAACAATTACATCAAATGCTTCAGGCGTATCAGCCATTTTTGCTGCACCAATATCAATAATCCAATGTTCCTTCTCAATTTCAGGATACTCCACACCTATTTCATCAAACACCTTATGAAATAAACCATCCGTTTGCTTCATAATATTATCTTTTGTAAAACAGGTTACTTTTTTACGGCCATACATTTTTGCATATTCAAATGCATAGCGAACAATTTTTTCACATCCGGGACGGCTGATAAGTTTTAAACACTGCACTACTTCATCTGTTTGCTGGTGTTCGATACCGGCATACAAATCTTCTTCGTTTTCTCTAACAATAACCACATCCATTTGCGGATGCTTTGTACGTACAAAAGGATGCAAACTCATACAGGGGCGCACATTACTGTACAAACCCAAAAATTTACGTGTGGTAACATTCAAACTTTTATAACCTCCGCCCTGGGGTGTGGTAATGGGTGCTTTTAAAAAAACTTTGTTACGGCGTATTACATCCCATGATTCTTTGGCAATGCCTGCAGTATTACCTGCGAGGTAAACTTTTTCGCCCACTTCAATTTCATCCACTTCAATTTGTGCGCCTGCAGCCATAATAATTTTAAGGGTGGCATCCATTATTTCAGGTCCAATACCATCACCTTTTGCTACTGTAATTCTTTGTTTCATACAATAAGTTGATTTTTTGCTTGTCGAAATTAGGGGAGTACAGTTATTTAATTTCATTTAACTTTATAATAGAATCTATAAACAATATTTATGAACTTTACTTTGCATCAGTTACAGGTATTTCATAAAATCACTCAAACCAAAAGCATTACCAAAGCGGCCGAAGAATTACATTTAACCCAACCTGCACTTTCCATACAGCTTAAAAATTTCCAGAATCAGTTTGATATTCCGCTTACAGAAGTTATCGGGAGAAAACTGTATGTAACTGATTTTGGCAATGAAGTGGCGCTTGCTGCTGAAAAAATCCTGAATGAAGTGTATGCCATCAACTACAAAACCATGGCATATAAAGGACAACTTACCGGAAAGCTGAAACTGAGTGTGGTATCAACAGGTCAATACATAATGCCCTTTTTTCTCACTGGCTTTTTACAGGAGCATCAAGGTATTGAACTGATGATGGATGTAACCAACAAAACAAAAGTGCTGCAGAGTCTGGAGCAGAACGAAATTGATTTTGCATTAGTAAGTGTATTGCCGGAGCAACCAAAGATTGCCTCTGTTGAGCTGGCAGAAAACAAATTATATCTGATTGGCAACAGTAAACAGCGCTTTCAAAAAAAAGCTTACACAAAATCTATATTTGAAGAATTACCACTCATCTACAGAGAAGAAGGCAGTGGTACAAGGCTGGTAATGGCAAACTACATCCGCAAAAATAAGCTGCCTGTAAAAAAGAAACTGGAACTCACCAGTAATGAAGCGGTAAAACAGGCCGTAATTGCAGGACTGGGCTTTTCTATAATGCCACTTATCGGCATTCGCAACGAAATAAAAAATGGTGATTTACAAATCATACCTGTACAGGGTTTTCCTATTGCAAGCAAATGGCATTTGATATGGCTCAGCAATAAAAAGTTTTCCCCTGCAGCTGAGGCTTACCTGAACTATCTTAAAAAAGAAAAACAAAGAATAATAAAGGAATTGTTTTAAGCAATTACTGTAAACTGATGTTGATTTGTAAACCTGCCCTTGTATTTACAACAGGCGGCGGTGTAGCAATATAACCTACTACCCTGCTTTGCTCCATAAACAAACGTAAACGGATGCGATTGTTAAGCACATAATCAATAGATGGATTAATGTTAAGAATTTTTTGACCGCCGGTAGGTATGGTGTTGCGTTGATCCAAAATGTTATTGGCAATGGCATTATCCCTGTACGTAATATCAAAGCGGAAACTGATATCGTTTTCCAATGTTTTGGTACCACTCTTACTGAAGGGAACTTTAAACGGCAGCTTCATACCACGTTTGCGCCAGCCCATTCCAAATGTTATATCCACACTTCTAACTTCACTTACCTGGTAATCAATTAAGCTCAAACTGATAGTACGGCTCCTGCCATAATCTAATTTTACATTCAATTGATTCGTCATCTGAATATCCAAACCAATCAATGGTTGAAAACGTTCGCTGATGGTTACGTTTGGAACAATAAAATAAGGCACAAAGTTTTTAGATATTGTATCCTGAAACGAAGGAAATCCAAGACCAAGTTGATCAGCATACAGCAATGCCGATGTAAAGTTATTCATGCTAAGGTTACTGCTGTAGCTGTGTGTTATGGTAAAATTGGTGAATATTTTTTCCAGCGCCGGTATTCTGGATAAACCATTATATGTTAATCGCCAGTTGGGTAAGGGCAAATATTTTCTGAACGGATTATCGTTAATGCGTTTGTTTTCATTACTCACCACTTCCACGGTTTCAGGATCTTTATTTGTATAAGCAGCAATAAATGCAGGTATTAATACATCCTGTGCATAACGGCCATAACCTTTGTAATATCCATCTGTATTTACCTGTCCGTTACTGTAAGGATTAGCTGTACCAAATCTTCTTGAAAGTATTTGGCGGTATTCTTCAAACTTGAGAAATGTTTGTCCGGGAGTAGTTGCAGAAAATTTACGGAACATGGTTTGGAATGATATGTAGGTAATATCAAATCCACCACCTGCAAACGGGCTCAGGTTGGCAAACTTACCCCCACCGGTAGTATCTTTAAATAAGCTCGACGAATTTTTACTGAAAGAGCGGCTTAAGTTTACATCAATTGTAAAATCTCTAATCGGCTCAATGGTAGCTTCCAGCTTTAACTCTTCACGATAATTTTGTGTAAAGAGGAAATTGAAATTTGTATCTCTGGTCATCCATCCATTATTGGCTGCACGGTTAAGCCAGTCAAGATCAGGCTGCCTGCCAAACACAAAATCCAAGCCGGGCGCACGGCTTCTCCAGTTTTGACCAATGAATTGTGTACTATCACTATAACCCGGCAATCTTGTATTAAACGATTGCGTATAGTTGATGTTGATTGTTTTTAATGAGGTAAGTAATTTGCCTCCAAACATGGCAAATGGAGAAAGTTCAGTTTGTATACCGGGATCTTTTTTTGCCTCTAAACGGTTTAACCGCCTGAACAATCTTGTAATATATTTTTTGCTTTTGCCTACTGTATCTTTTGGATTGAATTTAATGTTGGGCGAAGCCAGTTGCGGTGTTGCATTTTTATTAGCAGGTGTTTCCAAAGCACGCAGAAACTTTGATTTGGAATACAAACGCATAAAATCAAGCTGACCTGTGAAAACTCTTTGTTGCGAATTTTCAACTGTATTACCCAAACTGATGGCAAGACGAGATGCTCCAATCCAGTTATAAGTGGTAGCATAATTAAATCGTGCCGTAGTCCAGTCTAATGCAGGAATTTTTTGTAACGGAAAATTATAGGATGCATTAGCTGTTTGTTTATAAATGGTGTTTCGCCCGCCACGTAAAAAGTTTCTGCGTACAGAATCTTTCTTTTCTGCATTATCAATTCGCCCAAATGGCTCATCAATACGTGCATTATTGGTAGCACTGAAATCAACATTGAGTGAGCGGGTTAAATCCCAACGCATATTGTACACACGGTCAAACACAAAGTATTTATCATAAGTTTCAGGAATTTTAAATGGACTGGGAGCTACACCCGGTATTTGTACCTCACGTGCACGTGCAGCACCAAACTGGCGGTTTACATCAGCTCTGAAGCTTAATAAAGTGGGGCGAAAGTTGAAGTTAAAATCTTTGATAACATTCCACCATGGACTTCTGTACTTGATTAATTTCTTAAACGGTTCCAGATATTTTGGCTGTGGAGCATAGTTATAACCTACGCCTGCATAATATTTTTCTACCGCATCTGATTCAATTAATGGATTTCTGCGTTCTGTTTTTGTATAAGAACCGCTAAAGTCCAGATTAGAAACATCATAAATTTTTGCAGGCTTATTATTGGTTTTGTTTTTACGCATGTTGGTAATGTTAACCGTGGTAATACCTACAAAATCCTGTGCTATCTGTTTGAGTGAGTCTTTATTATTTACAGTACCAAGCTTTTCTTTAAACTTTACATCCTGATCGTAAGGATCATATTCAGGATTCATAACGGTTTGAGAATAGCTGGCATAAAACGGAATATCAATGCCTGTTTTTTTGGGCAATAATTTTCCAAGCTGCAAATTGGTAGCAATGTCAAACTGATAAAAGTCTTCACGGCTGCGTTCATTAACCCGTTGTTCAATGGTACCAAAGCCGGCAGAACGTACGGCGCCGGATACACTGATGGTTCCCAAATCGGCAAGTTGCAAATCCATACGGCCCACACCGGCCCATCCTCCTTTTTCATCCAGGCCGCTCAGCCGTAATTCATTAATCCATACTTCAGCACAAACAGAAGAGTTGTTATCGCTTTTATTATTTTCAATACCAACTAAAAATGCTTTTACTTCACCCAGGTTAGGATTACCCATTACAGCCCAGCGTATACCATTGCCTCTGTTTTCAGTATAAAGTGTATTTACATTTCCTGAACGGCGCAGTTTAAACCGCACCAATTCCTGTAAGTCCAGATCAAATTCATTGGCACTGGGCCATACGGTGGTATCTTTTAATACAGAGCCCCATCGTGTAACTTTTAATGGCATTCGCACTTCATAAAAGTTATTGATCATATCGGTACCAAAGCGAATTACTGCTATCACGTTACCGTCCTGCAGCACGTCCGTTTTACCGGAGCTTTCGGCATGCATAAACATGCGTACTCTTTTATATTGACGCAAATCATGATTTAAGGTTTTAAATACAGCACGGCTATCACCATCTAAAAGATTACATACCTGCATGCTTAATGATTGTTCATTTTGCAGAAGGTTTATACCATTATTACTTAATTGCTGTACACGCTCAATACCGGGAGGTATTACATAGTTTACAGGCACACGCTTATCATTTTCCTCTACATTTACTGCTGTAACATTAAAACTGGTGGTACTTTGATTTTGCACCGGCGTATACTGGCCTGTAGAATCCAAACCATTCTGAAACGTACGCCACATATTTCTTACCAGTTCCAATTTACCAAAACGCATAACTACTGAATCTTCAAAACCCGTCATGAACATACGCATGAAACGGATGGATTTAAAATCAGGAATATTACCCACTTTCAACTGATAGGAACGAACAGGCACACGAAACAAATACCAGGTTTCCACACGGGTAGTGCCGTTGGCAAGATTTACAGTAACATCTCTTCTGTCGGCAATAAAATTCTGACCCACCTGCATGGCCGGGTCTGCCTTTGGTTTCATTTCAAGTACATACTGAAAATATTCTTCTACTTCATTTAAGGTATTATCACGGTTTAAATCTTCATTATCTGGATACAAAGAAGAGGCAGAAGTAAATGTTTCGTTATTGGTAGATACAGGACTGTTGCCCTGGGGATTGTTGAAAAGCTTATACCGGTTTAAAATACTCACACCGGGACGATCATAAGACGCATCACGGAAATGAACGTAGTTATCATTGCTGGGGTCACTGTTCAAACGTTGAAACGGAGCACCTGTGCCATAGTTTGATTGAAAGGCGGTGAGAAAAGTATTTTTAAAGAGCCGCTCATCATCATCCGTCATACCATCAAAACCCACATCCTGCTGCGCACGTTCTTCTACTATATTACTGAAAGCCTGTGCTATCTGAATAGGATTGCGTGGCACACGGCTCCATGTACTGGTATCTTCACGTGCGGGTGTTTGTATTGTACTTAATCCATTTTCATAAAAACGACGGCCATCTTTTAAAATATCTTCGCTGATGTTTCCGAGATTTAGATAAAACTGGCCACCGGTGCTTGCCGGATTTAAGATAAAAGGATCCTGTATCCACATTTCAACAAACTCAATATTGTTTGTTTCAAAATCAATTTGATCAATGGCACGCATAATGCCACCCCATCTTCTACGGGGATTGAGTAGTTTACCATTGGTACCATTAATACTACCGGGGCGTGCATCATAGTTATAAGGACCACGATCAGTGGGGTAAAATGCCATATCAAAGGTGATGAGCTGGTTTTGCCCAAGGTCTGGTGTTACCTGTGGAAACACCTCTACCCGGTTTACAAAACGCACACGTGGATCACTCAACTCATTTAAGTTATTACTGTAAGGATTGTTGGCACTGCGGCGCTCCTGTAATACCGGTTCAATATTATACCATGCAAGCTTGGCACGGTTAAACCCATAATCCAATTGATTAATAAGTGTTGCTTCAGGAAACAGGGGGTTACCAAATCTGTCCTGAGAATTTGCAGGTGTTGATGCAAGCGTCCATGCAATAAAGGGAAAACGCAAATCGATACCGTTGCGGGTGCCTTCAAAATCATCAATATAAACAAGACCACCTTGTCCTTTTTCAGGACGTATCTGCCTGGCTGTACTGGGTATAATTCTTGCCGCCTCACCATAAAGGGCAATATTGGATGTTTGTCTTGTGGTATAAAATGGTAAAGCATCCAGCCATTTGGTTAACCGTTTCCAATCACTGCGAAAATTAACATCAGCACCAATCATGGTATTACGGATAGGATCATCACCATAATTCATTTTAGTGAAAAAGGGACGTTCGCCCAAACGCATAACGGCAGCGCCCAATGTAAGTTGTTTGGTTTGCCGTTCAATCAAACGATAATCCAAACGCAGTGCCATGAAGTTTCGGTTTTGATTGCCAAACGTGGCGTTGTTTTCAAAACCTACATTTACAGGCAAGCCTGAATTAATGATAGCCTGGTTAATAATTTTTACAGTACCCAGGTTATAGTCAACTACATAATCTACATTCTCCTGCAATCTGTTGCCCCCTGCAGTTACACTAACACTTCCGGGCGGTACGTTAAATGCACCCAATGAAATTTCATTGCTGCCACCTGCACTGCGGCTGGCGCCACGCATGATAAAACGGTTGAGTTGCGGTGATTGCTGTGCTACCCATTTAATGGAATCGTATAAAGGATAGAAGAGGTATTTATTTCTCAATGGTACAGAATCAACACCTCTGAAGATATAATTCATATCAGCACCAAACGGTTCCAGCAAAGGAAAGATGACACGGCTTTGTGAGGAGATAACAGTGAAGCCTTCAATGTAGTCAAACACACCATCCTGCTGCGGATCATTTTGATTGTTTAGGCGATCCAGATTAACCAGTTCAAGAATGGGTCTTCCTTTTTCTTCACCTTCAGGAATATATCTTTTTTCACCACCGCCCGGCTCCTGGTATAAAATGTTCAATTTAAAATCTTTTCGTTCTAATTGCCCATAACCCACGGCATACACATTCTTCATCATTAAATCCCAAATGGGCAATACAGGACGCTGAGAAGTTGCTTTAAGCATTTTAAGAAACAATACTTTTTGTGTGCCTGAATTGTTTACAGTAGTATCGGGTGTTACATCATTTGAAAATTCACCCACCTGATACACTCTGCCATTTACAGT
>CAYPBV010000125.1:0-10066 GCA_964409025.1 uncultured Chitinophagaceae bacterium
GTTATATCCTTATGCTCATTAAGGATGGCAAACCTTATGCAAGCAAAGAGTTAATAAAACAGTAATTACACTTTTTTAAGCAATGCTGCAAACATGGTATCCGCTTTTTCATGGTATCCATGAAGCACCCGCTGTTCAATTATTTGCAATGGATGATGGTGGGTTAAATAAGTGACTACTTCTTCATTTTCCTGCTTGTACACAGAACAGGTGATGTATAACAAATAGCCTGAAGGTTGTAATTGCTGCACTACATTACTTGTAATTTTCTTTTGCAATAAGCTGAAGGATTCAATGGAGGATTGCTGAAAGTAAAGCATCTGTTCAGGTGTACGCCCCCATGTACCGGAGCCGGAGCAGGGAACATCAGCGATGATGAGTTGAAAGGCATTAGCATATAGCCGGTAGCTATCAGTTGATAAGTCGGCCACAATACTTTTATAGTTTGAAATACCCGCTTCTTTAAAACGATTCTTTAAATTGAGAAGTATACTTTCACGCACATCACTCACTGTTAAATCAATATTGCCAAGTATATCTTTCGCCATAATAGATTTGCCACCACTGGCCGCACAGCAATCCCAAACATTTAATTTTTGATTTACGATTTCAGAACTAAGTTTTGAGAGTAAGGTGCCCACTTGTTGTGAACTGTAATCCTGCACCACCGCTTCATGGTTAAGCAACAATATTTCATCAAGCTTTGAATTGTTAGGCAAGGCCATGCAATCATCCCCTTTTAATTCAAAGACAAGATTCGCTGCCTTGAGTTTGTTTAATACAATTTCTTTCTTTCCGGGCCGGATGCGTAAAAACAAATCAGGTTGTATAAAATGGTTTTTACAAAAATCTTCAGCATCAATGCCTTCGCTCAACTTATCAACATGAGGAAATAATTCGGTTGAATTGAACTGTAGTAGTTTCATCTTTTCATCAATTGAACGTTCAACCTGATCATTCCACTCCGGCTTTACTGCTGCTAAAATTTCATGGTGAGAATGGGAACAAAGAAATAAGCCCGTAAGAATGCGCTCCTCAATTGCATGATCGTTCATCAACTTACCCAAACGAAAAGTGCAGTAACACAGATGTGCTATCATCTTTCTATCCCTGCTGCCAAACTTTTTATTAGCTGAAAAATATTTTTTGAGATAATTCGCAAAGGGCTCATTGCCGGAATATGCTGAAAGAATTTCTTTTGAACGATTGATGTAAGAATGATAACGGCTCACCAGGCAAAGAAATGAAAAACCGACGGAGATTTCTGAAAAAGAAAAAGCGTCCCTTTATGTTCAGGACGCTTTTTAGCAAGTAACCGTTAGAAGTTACGAGGTGTTTTATACTTCTAACAGAGTCTTTACCGGATCTTTCCCAAACAATAACAGTTCAGGATTTTCCAGCAATTCTTTTACTCTTACTAAGAAGCTCACACTTTCTCTTCCGTCTATAATGCGATGATCATAACTTAATGCTACATACATCATGGGCCGCACCACCACCTGTCCGTTAACCACCATCGGCCGTTCCTGAATTTTATGCATACCTAAGATAGCACTTTGGGGCAAATTAATAATAGGTGTACTCATCAAACTTCCGAACACACCACCATTGGTAATGGTAAACGTACCGCCGGTGAGTTCTTCCATTGTTAATTTGTTGTCTCTGGCTTTACCGGCTAGCTCTACTACTTTCTTTTCCACATCAGCCATGCTCATGCTTTCAACATTCCGCATTACAGGCACTGTTAATCCACGGGGCGTAGACACAGCAATAGAAATATCAGCATAATCATGATACACAATTTCATCACTGTCAATATACGCATTCAGCGCCGGCCATTCGCTCAACGCAATGGCACAAGCCTTGGCAAAAAAGCTCATAAAGCCCAGGTTCACACCGTGTATTTCTTTGAATTTGTCTTTGTACTTGGTGCGTGTTTCCATTATACGGCCCATATCCACTTCATTAAATGTAGTGAGCATGGCCGTTGTGTTTTTGCTTTCCACCAATCTGCGACTGATGGTTTTGCGCAGGTTGCTCATCTTTTCTTTACGCACATTACGGCTACCGATACCACTGCCGTTAAAAGCAACTTTCCCCGGATTGCTCAAGGCCTGCAACACATCATCTTTCAAAATTTTTCCACCGGTACCTGATGGCTTAATAGATGTTACATCTACTTTTTTATCTGCAATGATGGCTGCTGCTACAGGCGATGCTTTTACATCATTGCTCAATGCTGCTACAGGAGCAGTTGTTTCAGCTTTAGGGGCCGGAGCAGCTTCTTTCTTTTCTTCTTTAACCGGGGCGACGTCCTCAGGTTTTGCTGCAGTTTCATCAATCTGACACACCACATCACCAATCTTTACTGTGTCTCCTTCTGCTGCGCCATGTTTTAATATACCGGCTTTTTCTGCATTGATTTCAAAGGTGGCTTTTTCACTTTCCAGTTCGGCAATTACTTCATCACGCTCTACCCATGCACCATTGGCCTTGGTCCATTTCAATAAGGTTACTTCGCTTATTGACTCGCCTACCACCGGAACTTTAATATCAATCATACGCTTTTATTAGGTCAGCAAATTTCGGGGGAAAAATCCAAATTTCAGCACAAAGAAAAACGGAAGAAAGAGGAAATAAAAATTAAAAGTTTGGTTACGGACAAAAGCACTCATTTCAGCGGTTTTGTGTCACTCCATTGTACATGCCGTTTCCTTTGCAACAATAAAAAAGAGCTAAGAATACCATAGCCTGCAGGCTCATATTCTCAACTCTTAAACGTCTGCTTTCTTAATTAGCTCAATTCAAACAAACCAATCTCCACTATGTACTTCGTATTTCGCAGCTCGTACTTGTCATCTCCTACCTCATCTCCCTATCCGCCAGCTCCATATCTCTTGTATTCTTCTGCACTGCAATAGCAGAAAACATGCTCAATAAGAAACTCATACTGTAAAATCCTTTTTCAGAACGGGCAAGCGTGGCATTCCACAATCCCACAATCATGAGTGTGAGCGCCATAAGTGTTGCCGTCCAGCTTAATCCATAGTAAATATTGGTGACAGGAATTCCCTCCATTTTATCACGTACACATTTTTGTACACTCACTGCGGCAAACAGACCAAACATCAACACCGTGAAATAGTATCCCTTTTCATTCAATTCCATTTCTGCATTCCATAAACCGATAATAAAAGCTAAAACGCCTGCAGCAAGTGCTACCCATGAGGCACCTATAAACGCTGCTGATGGTTTTTGTGTCATACGTTAATTTTTTAGTTGTGTAAACCTACTTTTCAAAATGTTAAGGGCATGGTAACAATCCGTATCTGCTATTAAGAAAAACCTAAAAAACGTGAAACAAACGATACGCATTACCATTAGCTAAGTGAAGAAACCCGTTTACTAAACAATTGCAGGCCTAGCTGTACAGGCAATTTACTTTTAGTCAAATTTTTTAACATCACCTGATAAAAAACAAGCATATGAGAATGTTTTACATGTTCCTGTTTATCTTCTTAACCGGCTCTGCAGCAATGGCGCAGAACAACTTTATCATCACTCCGGGAGCAGAAGTAACTGTAACTGGCAATCTGCCCATCTTCCTCAACAATATCAGTTTTGTAAACAACGGTACGTATAATGCCGGCAGCGGCACTTTGACGATTTCGGGAAACAGCCTCTCTGCAATCAGCGGAAGCAACAGTATTACATTTTATAACTTAACTGTGAACAACACAGGCGGTGTACATCTCAACCAAACTATTGCTGTCAACAATGAGCTCAATGTAGGCGGCATGATGAATGTAAAAAACAACTCCATCATTCTCAACAATACAGCCAGCATCGCTAATGAAAACAACAGCAACAGGTTAACAGATGATGCTGCAGGTACAGGAAATATAACCACTACCAGAAACTTTTCACTACCGCTGGCCAATGTACACCCTGCAAACCTTGGTGTTGAATTTATAAACGCTCCGGCATTGGGCAACACTACCATCACACGTTACTGCGCAGCAGTTGTAAGAAACGGAAGCTCCGCCGGATTGATCACACGTTATTATAAAATTGACCCTTCAGTTAATACAGGACTCAATGCATCCGTACGTTTTTATTACCTGGATGCAGAGTTAAATGGTACAGTTGAAACCAGTGCTGTATTATGGAAAAGTACTGATAATGGTATAAGCTGGGCACAGATATCGCCTGATGCAAGAAATACCTCAACCAACTGGGTACAAAAAAACAATGTCAATGACTTTTCATTATGGACCATTGGCAACAGTAACAGCGCATTACCCGTAGTACTCAGTGCGTTCAATACACAATGCAAAAACAACGGTGCTCACTTACTATGGACAACTGAAACAGAATTGAACAGCGAAGAATTTATCATTGAAAAAAGCAGCGATGCAGTTAACTGGAAACCTGTAGGAACTATTGAAGCAAAAGGCACTGCAGCCAATTACCATTTTAATGATGCTGAAGCAGGCGTTTCTTACTATCGCTTAAAGCAAGTGGATAAAGACGGAACTTTTACCTATTCAAAAATTTTGAAGAGTGAGTGTGAAGTAAAATCTATAACCCTGATGCTGTACCCTAATCCTGCAACAGAGTATACTGAGTTGGTATTTACATCAGACAAGGCTTATAAATCAGGCATTACAGTATTTGCAGCAAACGGACAGATGGTAAGAAGCATTCAAACAGACGTACAAAAGGGAATGAATAAAATACTGATTAACCTTTCCGGCCTTAGCAGCGGCACTTATACCATTAAACTCAATGATGAGAAGCTAAACCTGAGTAAAACATTTATTAAACAATAGTTTGAAAAACACAATCAACCTTTAACATAAAATAATCCCCGCACTTACGGGGATTGTTTTTATTCAGTACGTTTTTTATTTAGATACCAAACACCGTATCCACTATTTCTTTCTGCTCCTGCTGGTGTACTTTATTATAGCCAGTAGCTGTTGATGCACTCGCCTGGCGGCTGATAACACCAAAGTTGATGCTCTTTAAATTCATTTGCATAAACCAAGCAGCACCCATATTCATCGGCTCTTCCTGTACCCAGAACCAGGTTGCTTTACTGTACTTCTGATACAGGGATTCTAATTGCTGTACCGGTAATGGATACAATTGTTCAACACGCACAAGAGCCACATCTGTACGGTTATCTTTTGCTTTACGCTCTGCCAAATCAAAATACATTTTACCGCTGCAGAAAAATACTTTCGTTACTTGTGAAGCAACGGGCTGTGAAGGGTCATCTATTACTTCTTTAAAACCTCCATTTATAAATTCCTCTTTCAAGGAATATGTACCTGCATAACGCAGATTGGCCTTGGGTGAAAAATTTATCATCGGTTTACGGAAAGGCCATGCAATTTGCCGGCGCAGTGCATGGAAGAAATTAGCAGAGGTGGTAATGTTTGTTACTACCATGTTCAATTCTGCACACATTTGTAAAAAACGTTCGAGTCTTGCACTGCTATGCTCAGGCCCCTGACCTTCATAACCATGTGGCAAAAGCATCACCACACCGTTCATTCTGTTCCACTTTTGCTCACCTGCCGCAATAAACTGATCAATCATTGTTTGTGCACCATTGCAGAAGTCACCAAACTGCGCTTCCCATAATACGAGTGCATCAGGATTGGCCATGGAATAACCATATTCAAAACCAAGCACACCATACTCACTCAGTAATGAATTATAAATTCTGAACGTCCCCTTTGCATCAGCAATTCCATTGAGGCGGTTGTATGATTTATTTGATACTTCATCACGCAGCACTGCATGACGGTGAGAGAATGTACCACGCTGTACATCCTGACCACTCATCCGTACATCTTTTCCTTCCAGCATCAAACTGCCATAAGCCATTAACTCACCTGTAGCCCAATCAATTTTTCCTTCTTCGTTAAACAGTTTTATTTTTTCCTGAATGATTTTTTCTACTTTTTTCAATGGTTTGAAATCATCAGGCCATTGCATGATGCTGCTAAACACATTGCTGAATGCTTGTTCTGAAATGGCAGTAACAGGCGATTGCACAAAATCATCAGCTGTTGCTCTCCGTAAACTTTTCCATGCAAGTTCAGGTGCCTGGTAATGATAAGGCAGTGGATTTTGTTTTACTTCATCCAAACGCTCCTGCAAATCAGTCCAGAATTTTTGCTCCATTTCTTTGGCTAATGCTTTGGCATCATCTTCACCATTCTTCAATAAATACTCCGTATAAACTTCACGTGGATTGGGGTGCTTATCAATCAACGCATATAACTGCGGCTGTGTAAACTTGGGATCATCACCTTCGTTATGTCCATGCTTGCGATAGCAAACCATATCAATAAATACATCGCAATGAAATTCCTGACGGTAACGCACAGCCAGCTCCACACATTTTACAACAGCTTCGGCATCATCACCATTTACATGAAACACCGGAGCCTGAACCATACCTGCAAGTGATGTACAATAATCTGAACTGCGTGCATCATCAAAGTCTGTAGTAAACCCAATCTGATTATTAATAACAAAATGAATGGTGCCGCCGGTATAATAACCATCCAGTTCACTCATCTGCAATACTTCATATACAATACCCTGCCCTGCTACTGATGCATCACCGTGAATTAAGATGGGAAGTATTTTATCAAAATCACTTTCATACATAATATCAGCTTTGGCTCTGCTGAAACCTACTACTACAGGGTCAACTGCTTCAAGGTGCGATGGATTGGGCATTAATTTCAAATGCATGATATGGCCTTCATCTGTTTGCACTTCACTACCATAGCCCATGTGATATTTTACATCCCCACTGCCCATGGTTTGATCCATTGTAGCAGTGCCTTCAAACTCACTGAAGATTTGCTCATAGGTTTTACCCATGATATTGGCCAGCACATTTAAACGGCCACGATGCGCCATACCTATCACCACCTCATGCACATCATGTTTGGCAGCGGTATTGATAATTTCATCCAATGCGGCAATGGTTGTTTCGCCACCTTCCAATGAAAATCGTTTTTGTCCGATATATTTAGTGTGAAGAAATTTTTCAAACATCACACCCTGATTGAGCTTTTCTAAAATTCGTTTGCGCTTTTGCAGCGATAAGGGCTGGTGAAAATCTTTTTCTATGGCTTTTGTTAAAAAGTCTATCCGTTTTTGATCACTGATGTATTTAAATTCAGCACCTACATGACCGGCATAACATTTTTCAAGATGATTGTAGATAGTGCGAAGCGTAGTAGTGCCTAAGCCCAGCAGTTGACCGGCGTGAAATTCTTTATCCAAATCAGCTTCTGTAAAACCATAAAAACTGAGTTCGATATTGGCACCACGGTCCTTACGCTTGCGGATAGGATTGGTTTTGGCCAGCAGATGCCCTTTGTTGCGATAGCCCAAAATCATACGGTAAACCTGTATCTCACGCATCCAGTCAATACCTGAACTTGCAGCAGAAACAACTGTTCCATTAGAAGAACCATTGGAAACAGAGCCGGAAGAAACGGCAAAATCAAAGCCTTCGAAGAATTTCTTCATTTCAGGGTCTACACTGGCAGGGTCTTTTACAAAATCCTGATATAAACTTTCTACGTATTGGGGATGCGAAGCAGTGATATATTGAAAATCCTTCATATAAATGGGGCAATTTCTCTTTAAAAGGGCTACAAATATCGGTTGTTTAAGCACAGAAAGAACAAGTAGAGAAGGTTAAAGTTGAACAAGGATTTTATTGAATTTTATCAGACTTAAACCTCCGGGGTTTTTAAAATGGTGCCTGATGTATTTGTGGCATTTTCGCTAAAACCTCTGGTGTTTTTTTACTACCCTAAAAAAAACTCAATTTAGCCTGCTTAAATAACATGTTTTCCCCTACCTTTGCCGTCCGAAAAATTAGAATATGGCAAATCATAAGGCTACCAAAAAAGATGTTCGTCAGAGTGCTACACGCAGAGACCGTAACCGCTATTACGGAAAAACAACCCGTAATGCCATCCGTGACCTTAAAGAAGTAACTGAAGCAGGCAAGGCAGGTGAAAGCTTAAAATCTGTGGCATCTATGATTGATAAATTGGCAAAGCGTGGCGTAATTCACAAGAACAAAGCTGCCAATTTAAAGAGCAAACTCACAAAAAAAGTAAACGGATTAGCTAAGTAATTTGCTTTAGCCGTCATTAACATATTGTAAACTCATCTGCATAACAGGTGAGTTTTTTATTTTTAAGTATCAAATCCCCTTTCATGCCAAAACTTTACTCCTTTCTTTTAACTTTATTAGTTAGTACCACAGCAATTGCACAAGGAACCGAAACATTTACAAATATTCCTGCCAGTAACTCAAGTTATACCACACGTAACTGGACAGGTGATAATGGCCTCACCTGGACTGCCACAGATGCACGAACTGATCAAACCCTTAACGGACGTGCCATTGCCATCCGCAACGGCTCTGTATTTTGTTATGATATGACCAATGGCATCGGAAACCTCAGCTTTACGCATCAGCAAATATTTTCAGGCTCTAATTCTGTACTCCAGATATATATTAACAATACACTGGTGGGTTCAGTAAACCCCACTACCACTGTTGCTACAGCTACACTTAACAACATTAATATTGCTGGTGATTTTGATTTGGAAATCAGACAGATTACATCGGGTTTGCGCATTTCAATTGATGATGTTACATGGACTGCTTTTAATGCAAACCCCTGTACAGAACCAACAGCACAACCAATTGCCTTAAACTTAAATCCTACACCTACAACCATTAACGGAAACTTTATTAATTCCACACCTGCCGCTGATCAATATCTGGTAATCAGAAGTACAAGTGCTACCTTATCCTCTTTACCTGCAGATGGTACAAATTACCCTGTTGGCCAATCCTTAGGTGGAGGTACGGTTGTGAGTACAGGGAGCAATACAGGTTTTACTGTTACAGGTTTAACACCTGCTACTCAATATTATTTCTTTGTTTTTGCAGCAAACGCAATAAGCTGTTCAGGTGCACCCAATTATTTAACCACAAATCCTTTAACCGGAAATACTACAACGCCTGCATTGCCTGCCTGTACTGCGCCGGCCGCTGCACCTACTGCATTAAATCTAACACCCGCTAATACCAGCATTGCAGGAAGTTTTACGGCATCAGCCAGTGCAAACAGATATTTAGTTGTGAGAAGTACAAATAGTTCATTAGCTGCCAACCCACAGAACGGAACGGTGTACACTGCCGGACAATCATTAGGCGGAGGCACAGTTGTAACTTTTACCAATAACACTTCATTTTCTGCAACAGCTTTAACTGCCAATACACAGTATTACTTTTTTGTATTTGCTGCAAATGCTGAATGTACAGGCGAACCTTTTTACCTCTCTACTTCGCTTAACGGAAATGCCACCACAACAAATACCGGCTCCAATTTACCCCCCAACTATTACAGTACCGCTACCGGATTAACCTGTGCTCCATTAAAAACAGCACTTTCATCTATTATAACTACAGGTGCTGTACAACTAAGTTATACTCCGGGCGTATGGACTGCATTTTTAAAAACAGATATCAAACGGAATTTTGAAAATACCCGTGATATTATCTGGGATATGTACAGCGATCGGGGACCGGGACAAAATGAGCCGTATGAATATGTATATCAAACAAACCAATGTGGTACTTATAGTGGCGAAGGCAACTGCTACAACAGAGAGCATTCATTTCCACAAAGTTGGTTTGGGGGCAGCATCCTGCCTATGTATTCTGATATCAACCATTTATTTCCTACAGATGGATGGGTAAACAATCTGAGAGGTAACTTTCCTTTTGGCGAAGTAACCAATATTGAAGCCACATCCGGCAACCCCACTCAAAACGGAAGCAGACGTGGTACAGGTACAGCCGTAAACTTTGGTTATACCGGCACCGTGTTTGAACCTATTAATGAATACAAAGGCGATTTTGCACGTGCACAGTTTTACATGGCCACACGTTATGAAACTCAAATAGCAGGATGGCAGGCAAATGGTTCCAGTGCTGATG
>CAYPBV010000126.1:0-9962 GCA_964409025.1 uncultured Chitinophagaceae bacterium
TGAGCACATAAATATCCTGTATGCCTACTGCATCACAGGTGCGCATTACTGCAGAAATATTATGCGGATCAAATACATTCTCCAGAACAATTGTAAGATCTGGCTGACGTTTATTAAGAACAGATAAGAGACGATTGCGACGTTCAGGGGTCATTAAATAATTTTAGGAATCGCAAATCTAGTTATTGAAAAGTGAATTGTAATATTGAATCACCCTAATTACATCCTCAGAAGTTTTACAGGTAATTTTATTTTCATCAATAAACTTTTTAACTTCAATGGCTTTATCTGCAAGTAAATCAAGGATAAATTCTTTGCCCTTTACCCATTTTGCCAATTTTTTTGAATTGCCGTTATAAACGTAGTAATTGTTTCTGCTGTCATATTGCTTTTGAGGATCCAGTGTAGCAAGTGTTTTCCGTTCAATGACATATTTTGTCATAAGGTTTAGAAATACTGCCGAACCAAAATTATACTCCCTGAAAAAAGTATAATAACCTGTTCCGGGTGATGGGGGGTAACCACACCCAAAAATATGTTCAACAACATCAAGCCCTTCATTTACAGGTATTGAAAATCGTTTAATAATTCCATCACCGGCTACAAATTCCTTCTTTTCCTTATCTTGAAAATGAACTTTGTTGGTTTCTAAATTAAACCTCAGTTTTAATCCACCATAGACTTTCCCATCTCTTAAAACGGCAAAACTGCTGTCACTAAAACCATCTTTTAAAAATGGAGAACCGTTTACAGTCGTATTTTCTTCAACTAAGAATGGTAACCTGCCACCCAACAATTCGCCTATGGGTACATGATTAAAAACAGGCTCACCTCTCCATTGAGCAAACAAGGTGGTTTCCAATATCAAAAGAAAAAAAATGAAAAATAATTGTTTCATGCTTTTATAAGGTTTATGAATATAAAAATGAGTTATTTTTTGTAAAAAAACAACATCACTCCCTTATGACAATTTCTATTGTTTGCTTTCATAGAATCACTTACATTTGCCGCCCCAATGTTCGGGACGTGGCGCAGCCCGGTAGCGCACTTGTATGGGGTGCAAGGGGTCGCTAGTTCGAATCTAGTCGTCCCGACATATTTAAGAGTCCGTCTTTTGGCGGACTTTTTTATTTATGACATTTTATATGTACATATTACAATCTTCAACCACAGCAAAGTTCTACTGTGGCCAAACCGATACTTTAAACGAAAGGCTCAAACGTCATAACGCCGGAGAAGTAAAAAGTACAAAACATGGCATGCCATGGACCCTTATTGCAGTTTGCACCTGCAGTTCACGTTCAGAGAGTATGTCATTGGAAAAGACCATTAAAAAAAGAGGCATTCAACGATGGCTTACTGAACACAAAGAATTTTTAATTTAAACGCACTTGTATGGGGTGTCCCGCTTTAAGGCGGGACTAGTTCGAATCTAGTCGTCCCGACATATTTAAGAGTCCGTCTTTTGGCGGACTTTTTTATTTATGACATTTTATATGTACATATTACAATCTTCAACCACAGCAAAGTTCTACTGTGGCCAAACCGATACTTTAAACGAAAGGCTCAAACGTCATAACGCCGGAGAAGTAAAAAGTACAAAACATGGCATGCCATGGACCCTTATTGCAGTTTGCACCTGCAGTTCACGTTCAGAGAGTATGTCATTGGAAAAGACCATTAAAAAAAGAGGCATTCAACGATGGCTTACTGAACACAAAGAATTTTTAATTTAAACGCACTTGTATGGGGTGTCCCGCTTTAAGGCGGGACTAGTTCGAATCTAGTCGTCCCGACATAATTAATGGTTCACGATATGAGCCTTTATTCGTTGAGAACGCTCAAATCAACAAACAAAAACTTATCTTAGCGCCCAACATTTGAATCCTTACATGACCATTCTCATCAGGCAGGCAAAAATTGTTGACCCCACTTCTCCATTTCATTTAACGGTTCAGGATATTTTTATTGAAAATGGTTTCATTAAATCCATTGGTACTCTAACTGCAACAGCTGACCATGTGATTGCATCAAACGGACTGTGTATTTCACCCGGATGGATAGATTTATTTGCCCATTTTGCTGACCCGGGACTTGAATACAAAGAAACCATAGAAACAGGAATGGCAGCAGCAGCAAAAGGCGGCTTTACTGAAGTAATGGTATTGCCCAATAACAAACCGGTAACTGACAGTAAAAGTCAAGTGGAATACATCCTTCAAAAATCAAGAGACAGCATTGTAAACATTTATCCGCTGGGTGCTGTAACCAAACAAACAGAAGGCAAGGAACTGGCTGAAATGTATGACATGAAAGCATCTGGTGCTGTTGCTTTTACTGATGGTATTCATCCTGTACAGAGTGCCGGTCTTTTACTCAAAGCACTTCAATATGTGAAAGCTTTTAGCGGTGTAATCATTCAAATACCTGATGATAAGACCATTGGCACATATGGATTGATGAACGAAGGAATTGTGAGCACGCAACTGGGCCTGCCGGGCAAACCCGTTCTGGCTGAAGAGATTCAAATTGCCCGGGATATTAAACTCACCCGTTATGCCGAAAGTAAACTGCATTTTACCGGTGTTACATCGCCTAAAAGCATTGAATACATAAAACGAGGAAAAGAAGGCGGCATTGGGGTTAGTTGTTCTGTAACTCCTGCCCATTTGTATTTTACTGATGAAGATTTGAGAACATACAATACCAATCTCAAGTTATTTCCTCCTTTGAGAACTGCAGCAGAAAAAGAGCTGTTGAAAGAAGCAGTTGTGAGTGGCGCTGTAGATTGTATCGCTACACACCATCTGCCCCATGAGTACGACAGTAAAGTTTGTGAATTCCAGGAAGCGAAATTCGGTATGATTGGTTTAGAAACCTGTTATGGTGCTGTTGGTGCCGCATTGGGTGATGTATTGACTGCTCAACGCTGGGTGGAGCTCATCAGCATCAACCCACGCCACATTGCAGGGCTCCAAATACCATCGATTAAAGAAGAGCTACCGGCCAATGTAACAATCTTTGACCCTGCAGCTACATATACATTTGAAGAAAAAGATGTCCGCTCCAAAAGCCGTAACTCTGCATTTATTGGCAAGGCGTTAAAAGGTAAAGCTGTAGCGGTTATCAATAACAATCAAATTCAAATCAACTAAAATTTTGTTTATGGAAAAGAAAGTAACTACTCATTTTACAAAAGGTCTGGTGATAGGTTTAATTATGGTAGCAATTGGCCTTGTTTTTCAGGTAATGGATATTTATGAAAGATGGGTTCAATGGGCCACAATGGGCTTATTTGTGATAGCCATTATTTGGGCATGCGTTTCATATGCAAATGACATGGAAGGCAACGTTACTTTTGGAAAAGTGTTTGGACATGGTTTTAAAACGGCTGCAATTGTGGCACTAATCGCTATTGCTGCATTTGCAGTAACCTATTTTATTATGCCTGAAATTAAAGATAAAGCCATTGAAAAAGCCAGAGAAGAAATGGCCAAAAATCCTAAAATGACTGAAGAAATGATAGATCAGGCGATTGGTATGACAGATAAATTTTTCTTTTTGTTTGGAGTTGTAGGTTCTTTATTTGCCTATGCATTTATGGGGCTGATTGCTTCCTTAATTGGCGCCGGTGTGGCAAAGAAAAATCCAAATCAGGGCATACCCCAATCTATGTAATTCATGAATCTAAGTATTGTTATACCATTAAAAGATGAAGCTGAATCCCTGCCGGAACTTTGTGCATGGATTGAACAAGTTGTTACAGCGCAGCAATTGAGCTATGAAATCATTTTAGTTGATGATGGCAGCACAGATGATTCCTGGAAAGTGATTGAACAGCTCAGGTTATCCAACCCAAATATCAAAGGCATACGCTTTCAACGAAACTATGGCAAGAGTGCTGCCTTAAACGAAGGTTTTAAAGCAACAAGCGGAAAAGTTGTTATTACAATGGATGCAGATTTGCAGGATAGTCCGGATGAAATACCCGAACTGTACAGCATGATTGTAAACGATGGCTATCAACTCGTGAGCGGCTGGAAAAAAGTACGGTACGACAATACGGTTACCAAAAATATTCCTTCCAAATTCTTTAATGCAGCCACCAGACGAATGAGCGGCATTCAACTGCACGATTTTAACTGTGGACTGAAATCATACAATGCAAAAGTGGTAAAGAGTATTGAAGTGTATGGTGAGATGCATCGTTACATTCCTGTGCTTGCAAAATGGGCCGGCTTTAAAAAAATTGGCGAAAAAGTAGTAGAGCATCGCAAGCGTAAGTATGGTGTTACCAAATTCGGCTGGAATCGGTTTATCAACGGCTTTCTGGATTTAACTACCATCAGCTTTGTAAGCAGGTTCAGCAAACGGCCCATGCATTTTTTTGGATTATGGGGCACTATTTTTTTCATGCTTGGTTTTGGCATCAGTCTGTATTTAATCATTTCAAAAGTGATTGTACCTGAGTATGGACTTACCAATCGTCCGGCATTTTATATTGCACTTACTTCCATGATAATCGGTTCACAACTCTTTCTTGCAGGATTTGTTGGCGAACTCATCGCAAGAAATGCTCCGGAGCGCAATTTTTATTTGATAGAAGAAAAACTGGGGTTGTGAAAATCATCATCATCGGCCCTGCACATCCTTTACGTGGTGGCTTAGCTTCCTACAATGAACGTTTGGCTCGTGAGTTTCAACAACAGGGGCATAATGTAACCATTTATACATTCTCACTTCAATATCCTGATTTTATATTTCCCGGTACTACCCAATATTCATCTGAACCGGCGCCTACTGATTTGAGCATCCGCATTAAAATCAACTCCATTAATCCACTCAACTGGATTAAAGTGGGAAATGAATTAAAAAATCAAAAACCGGACATCATTGTTGTGCGTTATTGGCTGCCACTCATGGGCCCTGCTTTGGGAACCATTCTTCGCCGTGTAAAAAAGAATCAACATACAAAAGTTATTTGCATTGCCGATAACATCATTCCCCATGAAAAAAGATTAGGCGATACAGCTTTTACAAAATACTTTATTAAAGCCATTGATGGATTTGTTACCATGAGTGAAAAAGTATTGAACGATTTAAAACAGTTCACAACAAAAAATCCTGCCCGGCTGGTAGCACATCCGCTCTATGATAACTTTGGGAACAAAATTTTAAAATCAGAAGCAAGAGCACATTTACAAATACCCAATAATACGTTCATCTTTTTATTTTTTGGTTTTATCAGAAAATACAAAGGATTGGATTTACTGCTGCAGGCTGTTCATCAACTCAAACAACAAAACCGGTCATTTAGAGTAATGGTTGCAGGTGAGTTTTATGAAGACCGAAAACAATATGATGAACTGATTGCACAACTCAACATCAGTGATCAATTGATTCTCAAAACAGATTTTATTCCTGACAGCGAAGTAAAATATTATCTCTGTGCGGCAGATGCAGTAGTGCAACCTTATAAAAACGCTACCCAAAGTGGTGTTACTCCCCTCGCCTATCATTTTGAAGTACCAATGATTGTAACCAATGTGGGTGGATTGCCGGCTTTAGTGCCGCATGCAAAAGCCGGTCTTGTATGCGAACCCAATCCGGATAGTATTGCACAAGCAATGCAACAAATGATGCAGCAAGGCACTCAACAATTTTTGCCCGGCCTGCAGCAGGAAAAAACAAAATATGCCTGGAGTAATATTACAAATGCTATTATGCAACTGGCAGGTTTACGCAACTAATTAATTACTTTCGCAGCTATGATTTTCAGAAGCAAAGCTCCACTACGTATCGGTCTTGCCGGTGGCGGTACAGATGTAAGTCCTTACAGTGATGAGTTTGGTGGCGCCATTCTCAATGCTACCATTTCACTTTATGCCCATGCAAGCATAGAATTACTAAGCGAAGAAAAAATTATTCTTCAGGCCCTGGACAGAAACGAAACCGAGGAATATGCATTTAATACCATGCTTCCCATCAATGGCCATTTGGATTTACTCAAAGGTGTGTACAACCGCATTCAAAAAGACTATGGCATTCCATATAAAGGTTTTCGCCTCAGTACGTTTGTAGATGCGCCTGCAGGCAGTGGTTTAGGTACATCATCTACATTAGTTGTTGCTATTCTGGGTGCCTTTGCTGAAATGTTACGCCTACCCTTAGGCGAATATGATTTAGCCCGCTATGCATTTGATATTGAACGAAACGATTTACAATTTGCAGGCGGTAAACAGGACCAATATGCTGCTACATTTGGCGGTGTTAACTTTATGGAGTTTTATGCGGCTGATAATGTAATTGTCAATCCCCTGCGTATAAAACAGGAATACCTCAATGAACTGGAGCACAATCTGGTTTTATATTTCACCGATACCAGCAGAGAAAGTGCAGCCATTATAAAGGAGCAGCAAAAAAATGTTTCAGCAAAAAATACACAGAGCATTGAAGCCATGCATCAGCTCAAAGAACAGGCCCGCATGATGAAAGAAGCATTGCTCAAAGGTGAACTGCAAACCATTGGTGAAATTCTGGATTTTGGTTTTCAGCAAAAGCGGAAAATGGCGACGAATATTTCCAACAGCAGAATTGAAGAACTGTATAATACTGCCATAAAAGCCGGAGCTACCGGTGGAAAAATTTCAGGTGCCGGCGGTGGCGGTTTTATGATTTTTTATTGCCCCGGTATTGCACGTTTTCAAGTAATGGATCAACTGCAGCAGATGGGTGGCCGTTTCAGAACGTATCAATTCACAAAAGGCGGCATGACAAGCTGGACGGTACAATAACACTTGGCCTGAAAGAATTACATTTGCATCATGAGTAATCAAATCAAATCCATTATCAATGCCAGTATTGAAGTGAAACAAACAATACTCAATAATGAAGCATTGATTCAACGCCTGAGTGAAGTTTCGCTACTCATAACCACAGCTTTCAAAAACGGAAATAAAGTTTTGTTTTGCGGCAATGGCGGCAGTGCAGCTGATGCACAACATTTAGCTGCAGAATTCAGTGGTCGTTTTTATACTGACAGAGATGCCCTGCCTGCAGAAGCTTTACATGTAAACACAAGTTATCTTACCGCTGTTGCAAATGATTACAGCTATGATGTAGTCTATGCCCGCCTCATCAAAGGCATCGGTAATAAAGGTGATGTGTTGATTGGACTATCCACTTCAGGCAACTCTAAAAATATTATTGAAGCATTTAAGGTTGCTAAGGAAAAAGGAATGGTTACAATTGGCTTTACAGGAGAAACAGGTGGCAACATGAAAGAGTTGAGCGATTATCTTTTTAATGTACCGTCTACAGATACACCACGCATTCAGGAAAGTCATATCATGCTGGGTCATATTGTATGCCAGCTGGTAGAAGAACAATACTTTGGTTCATAAAATGATTTCAAGCGCAATTATATTAGCAGGTGGTCTGGGTACAAGGCTTCGTTCCGTTGTGAATGATTTGCCAAAATGCATGGCACCGGTTGCAGGTAAACCTTTTTTGAAATATGTAATTGATGAGCTGTTGCAGCAGGGCGTTACAGATTTTATTTTCTCTGTTGGCTACATGCGTGAAAGTATCATTGAATTTGTGCATGATGAATATCCGCATCTTGAAGCTGAATTTGCAATAGAACAAGAGCCATTAGGCACAGGCGGTGGCATTCAATTAGCCGCATCGCTGGCAAAAGAAAAAAATGTATTTGTACTGAATGGCGATACCCTGTTTAAAGTGAATCTGAAAAACCTTAGTGATCATCATTATGCCCGGCAAGCCGCCTGTACACTTTCATTAAAGCCCATGCAGCAGTTTGATCGTTATGGAGTGGTAGAACTAAATGAACAGCAGCATATCATCAGTTTTAAAGAAAAACAGTTTTACGAAACGGGACTAATTAACGGCGGTGTTTATGCACTCAATGTGAATCAGTTTACAAGTCTTCCTTTTCCTGATAAATTTTCATTTGAAAATGATTATCTGGAAGTATACTATCAGCAACAGGATATGTTTGGATTTGTAAGCGAAGGATATTTTATTGACATTGGCATACCTCAGGATTATCAACGTGCTCAAACTGAACTGGCATAACATGATACATCATTCCATTCCTTCCAATCAATTACCCGCCATAGATCATTCATGGACGTTGTTTCTGGACCGTGATGGCATAATCAATACAGATGTAATTGATGATTATATAAAAAGCTGGGATGAATTTGTATTTACAGAAGGTTGTCTGGAAGCATTGAAACGGCTCACGCCCCTCTTTCAACGAATTGTGGTGGTAAGCAATCAACGGGGTGTGGGGCGTGGATTAATGACCCAGCAAACCTTAGACTTGATTACTGAAAATATGATGTTAAAGATTGAAGAAGCGGGTGGTAAAATTGATAAAGCGTATTACTGCACTTCAACTGATAATACGGACATCAACCGAAAACCCAACCGTGGTATGGCCTTGCAGGCACAGGCTGATTTTCCTGAAATAAATTTTACTAAAAGCATAATGGTGGGCAATATGGCAAGCGATATGCGTTTTGGCAGAAACATTGGTGCTTATACGGTTTACATCCCCACCCGTGCAGATGGCAATCCTGAGGCAGATACCATAGATGCATCGTTTAAAAATTTGTTAGCCTTTGCAAAAGCTTTGGAACAAATGCAGCCTGCACAATAATTTTACCGTCAATGGAGTTTATGAAGCGAATGAAGCCACTTTTAATTTTACTTTTCATTTTCAGTGCATTTATTAGCCATGCACAACCCTTTTCTGCGGCTGAACTTAAAGACTTCCGTATACGGCAGGATTCCTTAAAGCAGTTAGCGTTTAAACTAGTGAATGATCAAAGTGCAGCCGTTCGCTTTCGCAGCGACAGCATGTTTACCAAAATATTAGTGCGTGCGTTACTTAAAAAGAATTCATTTTATTTTCCATTTGATTCTTTGCTTACCATTTCCAGATTATATAGCGAAGACAGTGTATTTCGCATTTTCACCTGGCAGGTAGTAAAGGATGATAATTACTGCCGGCAGCGTGGTTTTATTCAAAAGCAAACCAAGGATGGCAGTTTGAAATTATTTCCGCTGCGTGATGTTAGTGAATTTACCAAAGCACCAGCTGATACCATTGCTGATAATATGGGCTGGATTGGCGCAATTTATTACCGCATTGTGCAAACAGAACACCTGGGCACCAGCTATTATACTCTGTTTGGTTATGATGAAAACAACATACGTACTACACGCAAATGGATAGAAGTATTGTCGTTTGATGGAATGGGTGCACCGCTGTTTGGTTTGGCAAATGGTTTCTCGTTTGCAAAAGATTCATTACCTAAACCTCCCGTTCATCGGTATTTATTAGAATATAAAAAAGATGCCCGTGCCCGTGTGCAGTATGATGATGAGTTAAAGATGATCATCTTTGACCATCTGGTATCAGAAAGCAACGAGCCTCAAAAAAAATACACGTTAATTCCTGACGGAGATTACGAAGGCTTTGAATGGAAAAACGGACAATGGCTGCATGTAGATAAAGTATTTGACTTTAAGTTGAAAGATGGCGAAGCACCTGTACCTCTACCGTTTGAGCAAGATAAATTAACACCAAAACCGGAGCCTAAAAAACAACCCGTGAAGAAAAAACCGGGTGGCAGATAGATGACTACTCCAATGTATGAGCTTTCTTATGAGAACCGTTGCAAAAAGTATATTAAAAGTATATGTGTCTTAATCTCTTCAACTGTAAGACTCATGTACTGTTCAGGCACGAGATATCTATGAAACATAAGAGTCATTGAAACCAATAAACCACTTAATAAACTTCCCGTTTAAAAAGATACTTCTTCCCCTTCCGCTTTACGATAAACAAATTATTGTATTCTGTTTCCGGTAAATCAGTGAGCAGTTGTTCATTCATCAGTTTATTCACCAAATCATCCACGGTATTAGAG
>CAYPBV010000127.1:0-9960 GCA_964409025.1 uncultured Chitinophagaceae bacterium
CTAAATGACTATAAGACCATCCACCTGAATTATGGCGTGATGCTAACAGAAAACGTTGTGCTTTGGTTAACCATTCTTCATTAACGGAAAATAATTTTAGATGTGCAGTAATAAAGCCTGTAACCCAAATATCTGATTGACCAGCTAAAGTGGGAAAGCCCTGCCAATAACCGTTTTGCTGAAATGATAAAAGGTATTGCTTTCCTTTTTCAATAGCAGATAATACGTTTGCCCGATTCAAATGTAAAATTGAAGAATTAATTTAACCTGAACATTTATAATGATGCTGATAAATTTAATTATTTATTTGCTTTGTTACAGGATTTTTATATATTACACAAGTAATCGCATATCCTTCGCTTTCGGAAAACATAATTTTCAGCAATATCCTTCATCTTTCCGAATGAACAACATCGTCTTAATTGTCTCAATAGAAAATGTGGAAAGAAAAATGTTGCCTTTTTTCATTTCTATTAATTCAAATTAATTTAGAATAATTCAGAAATCCACATTTTATAACCAAAAAACAAAAACCAATGGGTGATATTATCATTACAATTACAGGCAGCAATCCAAGCACAGGTGCATTAACATTATCAGATCAGGGAACAACCAACGCACATCAGGGCGACCAGGTAACCTGGGTCATTGGACCCGGTTCAGGTGTGGCTTCGATTGACAGCATTGTTGAAAAGGCCGGTTCAGCAGATGTATTCAGTCCCGATCCTGTTAAACTGCCAGGTGGCACCACCAATTGGCAAGGCACCATTAACCCCAATGTTCCGATTGGAACAGAAGAGGCCTACTCTATTGTATGGACCGTTGCCAATTCCGGTTGGTTAAACAATGGCGGCGGGGCACAAAAAACGTTTGACCCAATAATCAGAGTTCAACCAAAACAATAACTAATGCTGTTAAAAAGAAAAGCCTGTTGCTTTGTAATGGGCTTTTTTTATTTTATTTCCGGTCATCTTTGTGCACAAGATCAGGGAATAGCTGATAGTTTACTCAGAATTTATAAGTCAGATACACTGCAGGGACGAGCAAAATTACAACTGCTGAGCGATCTTTCCTTTAATGAGATTAAAGACTATAAACAAGTACTGGTTTATGCAGAAGAATTAATAACGCTGTCTATTGAAAAGGGGGATAACTATTATCTTTCACAAGGATATTTTCAAAAGGGAAGTACGCAAAGATTATTAGGAGAACTGGATGAGGCCATTACTTCATTTTTCAAATGCGCTGAAATAGCGAAAAAGGATAACTTCATTACTTATGAAGGAAGTTCTTATGGCGCAATTGCAGACATTTATGCAGTTTCAAAAAACTATAAAAACGCCATGCATTATTATCATAAAGCAATTGGCACCCTCAGAAAATCAAACGATTCTGTTGCACTGGCATCTTACATATTAAATGCCGGCGATGCGCTTCTCAACAATAAAAAATACGATTCTGCTTTCCTGTATTTTAAAGAGTCGAAACAATTATTTGAGAAACTTAACTACCGGATGGGAGTTGGTTACAGCCTTGGCAACATCGGTATGGTGTATGCGAATACCGGTAATAAGCAACAGGCAGAAAAAAATATAAACGCTGCCATTAAAATACTGGAAGATGCACAGGACTATTACCCCATCTGTGTGTACCTCATTTCTATGTGCGACATCTATCTTGAAAAAGGCGACCGGAAAACAGCACTCGATTATGCACTACGTAGTCTTCAACTTGCACTTAATTATGATTTAAAAGCACAGATAAGCGATGCTAATCTTAAACTTTCAGAACTCTATGAGCAGGAAGGCAATCAGAAATTATCGCTGATGTATTATAAAAATCATATTGCTTTCAGAGATAGTGTTAACAATATTGCCTCCGTTCAAAAGATTGCTGATTTGCGTACAGACTATGAAGTATCGCAAAAGCAAATTGAAGTGGATTTGCTCAACCAGCAAAAACGTAATCAGCGGATCATTCTTGTTTCCATGTATATCATTTTTGGGTTAACAGTTATCATCCTTGGAACATTATACTGGTATTACAGAACCATCTCAAGAGAAAAGAAAAGATCCGAAAGCCTATTGCTTAATATACTGCCCGAAGAAACGGCAAAAGAGCTCAAAATTAACGGCAGTGTAGAAGCCGTACAGTTTGACGAGGTAACCGTATTATTTACCGATTTCGTATCATTTTCAAAGTATGCCGAACATATAAAACCAAATCAGTTAGTTAAGAGCATTGATTTTTATTTCAGAAAATTTGATGAAATAACAACCAAGTTTGGTTTAGAGAAAATTAAAACTATTGGTGACTCCTATATGTGCGCCTGCGGCTTGCCTGCACCTGACCCTTCACATGCTAAACATGTAATTCTTGCAGCTAAAGAAATGATTGCCTTTGTTAATGAATCACTTTATGCAAATGATGGGCTTAATCATTTTGAAGTAAGGATAGGTGTGCATACAGGACCAGTAATTGCCGGCATTGTGGGTATAAAAAAATGGCAATATGATATTTGGGGCGATACAGTAAATATTGCTTCAAGGATGGAATCAAAATCTGAACCCGGCCGTATTAATATTTCAGAAACAACTTACAGTATTATCAACCATCAATTTCAATGTGAATTCAGAGGTGAAATTGAAGTAAAAAACCGGGGGTCGCTCAAGATGTATTTTGTTGTATAAGTTGATAAATTCTTCAATACATATACGCCCCGCTTATCTCTCCTTTTTCAAACTCTACATAAATATGCTCTTCCAATGTAGTGGCCACGCTCATACCTACATAATCAATATTTACGGGAAAGGTTTTATGCGTACGTTCTACCAGAGCCAGCGTTTGAATTTTACGTGGATGATATTGGAGAAAAGGACGAAGGGCATAGAGCATGGTTTTACCACTGTTGCTTACATCATCAATTAAAATGATTGTTTGGTTGGTATAATCAGCTTGTAAGCTTACTATAACTTCAGAGGGATTTTTTTTATCCAAAGTAATTTCCAGCAGCTTCACATACAAGTTGCTCATGCTCTTCAACTCATTCATGAGCAAATTAGCCACGGCCATGCCGCTCTGCGTAATAGCACCAAAATAAACCAGTTGTGTATCATAATTGCGTTCAGCAATTTCATATGCCAACCGTTTGATTTTGCGTGAAGCGGTTTCCTTATTCAAGATGTATTTCTTTTCTACGTTCATGATTTAAAGATAGGGAAAAGGTGAAAGGTGTAAGGCTTAGGGTGTAAGGAATACAAATTACATTCTGCCATTAGGCTCTTGCCTTTTGCCTCATACCTAACGCCTTTCGCCTTCGCCCTAAAGCCTACACCTTCCACCTTAAACCTTCTACCCTACACCCTACACCTTTCCTCCTTATCTTAGCACTACAAATTCGATTGTATGCAGATAGTTCAGCAGGTTTTATTTGCCATATGTTTAGGTTTTTCTGTATGGTTTTTCAGCAAAAAAGCAAAAGAGATTCGCCGCAATATCCTGTTAGGGCTTGATGAAGACTTAACAGATAACAAACCGCAACGCTGGAAAAATATGCTGCTGCTGGCCTTTGGTCAGAAAAAGATGTTTAAAAATCCGCTGGTAGCTGTACTGCATTTGTTCATCTACGTGGGTTTTGTCATCATTAACATTGAAGTACTTGAAATTGTGCTGGATGGTTTACTGGGTACACACCGTTTATTTCTTTCACCGCTGGGAAGCTTTTATACCTTTCTCATTAACTGCTTTGAACTGCTGGCGCTTTCTGTTTTCATTGGTTGTGTTATTTTTCTTGCAAGAAGAAATGCGTTGAAGATAAAACGGTTTCTCAGTAATGATTTAAACGGCTGGCCACGCAGTGATGCCAATTTTATTCTCATCACCGAAATTGTTTTGATGAGTTTGTTTTTACTTATGAATGCTGCCGACCGTGCGTTGCAACTTAACAGCAGTGAACATTATCATGATGCAGGGCATTTCGTAATCAGTGGAAACATTGCACCAATGCTGCAGGGATTAAGCGAATCAACATTGATTGCTATTGAACGTACTGCATGGTGGCTACATATTCTCGGCATTCTTGCCTTCTTAAACTATTTACCATGGAGTAAGCACCTTCATATTTTATTAGCATTCCCTAATGCATGGTATGCACGGCTTACAAACACAGGTGAAATGAGCAATATGCAATCTGTACAAAATGAAGTAAAGTACATGATGCAACCCGAACTTGCCCCAACAGACGCCTTACCTCCTTCCAAATTCGGCGCAAAAGATGTGATGGACCTGAGCTGGAAAAGCCTGTTAGATACCTACAGCTGTACAGAGTGTGGAAGATGTTCTTCAGCATGCCCGGCAAATTCTACCGGCAAATTATTAAGCCCACGTGCAATTATGATGAAAACTAGAGACCGCCTTGAAGAGGTGGGTAAGAATATAAACGCAAATGGGTCATTTATTGATGACGGAAAAAAGTTAATCAACGATTATATTACTATTGAAGAATTACGTGCCTGCACCACCTGTAATGCCTGTGTGGAAGAATGCCCTGTGAGCATTAACCCGCTTTCCATAATTCTGGAACTCCGCCGCTCCTTAATTATGGAGGACAGTAATGCACCCGGTGAATGGAATGCAATGTTCAGCAATGTAGAAAATAATTTTGCACCCTGGAAATTCAGCCCGGATGAAAGAGATAAATGGGTGGAAGAGTTGCAAAACAGTTAATGAATGTTTTCTTCCAGCCCTCCTGTAACTTCTTCAGGATGCTCCAGCTGGTGTACCGCATCCTTTTTAATACGTATACGAATAATTTGAATAATGGCTGTTATTAAAAACACAGAACCAATAACATAATTCATAATCGTATTGGTTGCATTCAATTTACTGGCCAGTAACCTGCCACCAAAAATAAAAAAGCAATTTCCGGTTAAAGTTCCCAGCCCTATTCCAATAATATAAGTGTTGTAATTCCAGAAACCGGGCTTTAAAATATTACGAGTAAACAATACAGTACTCCATCCAAACCAAAATGGAATTTGTACCGGGTTAATGGCACTCATGGTAAAACCAAGCAAACCCCGATGCATAGTATTACTTAATACAATATTTTTTTCACCTTCAGGGTGTATAGCTGCCCAAAAGCTTCCTATAGCCAGTAACAGCACAATAAGTACAGTTAACCATTCCAAAGCTTTTAATAACTTTTCCTGCTTACGTACCCAATCCATAGCTACAAGTGAGAGACGCACATAAATAATTTCGGCAGTGAGTGAACCTGCTGCAAACCATAATGCAGGTGAAATACCATCCGTAATTCCTATTTGCATGGCAGCAACATTCAATGTGCCCAGTGGTAATGAACCAAGGAAGCTGATGATAAACCCCCACATAAGAATTTTGGCTACAGGTGGCATAAAACAAATATAAAGTCAATTTACAAAACCATGTACAACAGGTAAAAGACTTTACAAATGCGTAAGAGAAGATTATATTTTTTCGCCAAAATCGTTGAGTTTTTTTACAAGTTCCGCATTGGCCTTAAACATAGCAGTGCCCTCTTTGAGGCTCATATAAGGTGTTCCTTTTCTGTAATTTGCTTTGCTTACACGATAAAGAAAGGTCCAGTGCTTTATAATTTCTTTCCAGGCAAAAAAGATGGAATGCCTGGGGTCGTACATATGCGTGGGGTCAGCACCGGCACCATTCAATTCAATGATGTGAAAATTTTTTCCGTGTGCTAAATCACTCCAATCATTATACATTACATCTAACCTGCCGTAATAAAACCCGTTGATTTGTTTGCACACTGCATCAATATTTTTTATGAGCAGGGCATCAGCTTTATACGTCCAGTCTAAAAACTTAGAACCCCTTGCATGATTACCATAGGGTACCAAAATCATTTCTTCATCTCTTGCCAATACGTTTAATAATCCTTCTCCATAAATCTGTGTGAGTTGATTCATTTGGAGTAAATATCTCGGTTCTTTACAAACCAACTGATACAGAGAGGAAATACCATCCCCTTTCACTTTCATGGGTTCTTTTGCAACGATGCCGGTTATAGTTCCTGTTTTCGCATCTGGCATTCTATAATAAAAAATGCCCACCTCGTGTTTGTAAGGAGATAATTGCTGTACTAAAAAATCAACTGTACATAGCTGTGCATATTGCAACAGCTCGCCTGTGTTCATTATCTTCTTAACGCCTTTACCCTGCATACCTATGTCAGGTTTGGCTATAAGTGGAAATGTAATTTGATGCTGATCCAGCAGTGATTGCATTGTGTGCATATCACTACCCTGTTTTACTAAAAAAAAGGGAGGATAATATTGCCTGGGAATAAGCGGATAAATTTCATGTTTGTTTTCCATGAGCAGCCCGCCATTTTTAATTGAAGGATTAGATGCTGAAAAAAAATATTTGAACCCGCTCCGTATGCAATACCAGATAAATACTATATAGACAGGGCCATAAATAATGTGATAACTCCAGTACTCCCAATGAAACAGCCGTATAAAGAAAGGATAACGGTTAAAAATATTACTCCGCTTCATTCGTAAATACAGGTTGCGGTTGATGGGTAAAGAGTTCCTTAGATGTTTCTCCGTTTTTTAAGTCAAAGTATTGAAAGTGTGATTCCGTTTTATAACGGTGCAGCAGGGAAATACTCACAGTAAACATTTCATCATTACGGTTCATGAGTACATCATTGGTTTTATCACCATCGCCGGCAAAATGATGGAAGTTAAGGATATGATTGGCATCAACTGTTCCATTATTTTTTATAAATGCATCAAACCATTCTTTTCTTCTGGCTACTACTTCACCTGAATATAAAGTGGCAGATGACCAGATACGTGATTTTGTGGAATCACATTCAGTAATCACTTTTTCATCCCCATCCCATACAGCCTCAAATAAAAAATTTTGCTGAACTATTACCAGTGTAAATGGCTCAATTTTTTGGAGGTTAATCTGTTCAAATGCAGCAATGGGTTGCGGGTGGTCAAAGATGTCCAGAAATATTAAGCCTCTGCTCTTTCTGTATGATGGCGCAGGATGATGATTCACAAAACCTCCATTAAGCAGCACCATGGCATTACCGTTTTGATGCAGGGCCATCCATGTGCCGCCGGCAGTTCCGTCTTTTGGGAATAAAATTTGTCCACTCGCAAAAGAGTACCACCGGGGTACTTCCGCCTTTAAACGAATCTTTTTTTCATCTCTGTTACTTGTGAGATAAAATCCAGTGGATGATGGTATGTAGGTAACGGTGCACATGTTTAATGCTGTCTGTGTCTTACTGTGGACGAAGCTACTCCAAAGGATTCATGCACTGCTGTTTTATTCAGTTCTTTGAGTCCCACTTTAATCAAAGCCATGTGATGAATTGTATGCTCAAGGTTATATGCAAGCTCCCTGTAGTAATTAGTATGTACATTTAATTCTTCGGCTGCTGCATCGCCATACACAGCCCGTAAACGCATATCCTTATTTGGGCGTTCACTCCTCAGAGCAATATCTGCCAGTATTTTTTGTGACAACTCTTTATTTGTTTGAATGTCTTTATCTCTTTTTCTTTGGTCATAGCAAACAATTCCTTCATCATAACCATTCAACAAACATTGATACATTTCAATGATATGCCTTGTATGTTCGCCAATGGTGGCATTGCTTAAATGTTCAGAGGGTCTTACATATTCCTCATCTGAAATACTGTTGAGTGCTACGTTTAACTGTGCAAATGAATCTTTAATGGAACTGAATAATGACATGAACGTAATGTTGTGGTTAAAATTAAAGTTTTTTGGCAAATACATTGAGTTTAATTTCCACATCATTGGAAACGGTACTACGGCCGCCCACGCCAAAATCCCGGCGCTTAATTTTAAACGTTCCTGTAAAACGTAATCCGTTGTTTTCAGCAACTGCTTTAAACGGAAACGAAATATCCTTTGAAACTCCTTTTAATGTGAGCGTGGCAAAAAGCACGTAATAACCGGGAGTAACAGATTTGGCAATTTTAGTAGATGTAATTTTTATTTGTGCATGAGCAGCCACATCAAAATAATCTTTGCCACGTAAATGCTTATCCCTTGTATTATTACCTGTGTTTACGGTAGGTGCATCAATGGTAACATCAAAGGAAGAAGCAGATAAATTACCCTCGTCAAAAACTATCTTGCCCTTTAATCCTTTAAAGCTGCCATCCACATCAAAGCCTAAGTTTTCAATTACAAACTTTACGGCTGCGGCATCATCCACAGGTAAATAGCTTTGTGCAAAAACTGCATTGGCCAGTAATAAAAACGGAATGATAAATGATCGCATCATAATTAGCTTTTTTATTTTAATTCTGCCGCACCAAACAGTACACTGAACCGCTGGCACCAAATAACTGCAAATTTGTATTGAGAAAAATCGGGCATACCGCTGATGTCGTACACCTGTTGGCCATTGGTTGATTTCAAATTTCCCAGACTTATGAATGTGGTAGCTCCCGTAGTAGTAGCAAGATACACCCGTAAATCAGGACCATTACTGCTGCTGAAATTTCTGAACACAAGTCTTTTCTGGTTGTTATCGTTAACCACTTCCACAGTTCCGTTTACGGTATAATTATTTGCACCTGAAAAAGTTCCTTTTACCACTACTGTGGCATTGGGGTTAACCATATCATTTAATGACATATCTGAAGAACCCTTTTTGGAACATGCAGCAAATAAAACAATCATCAAAGCTGAATAAAGAAATATTTTCATATGTATATTTTTATTGTAAATAATAGAACATATATATAACCAGAAGGTTTAACATGCATCAGTTACTGAAAAACTCACAACCGGTTAATATAAACGCCGGCTTTTGAATGGTTATTTCATAAAAATTGATATAGATTATTTTGAAAGATTATAAGAAACACCGAATAAAACCGCAGAAACTTTATTTCGAAAGCGATCATTAGCTTCGGGAAAACGCTGAACTTCTGTTGCAGTGGTATACTCAGTAAACAGAAATTGGTATCCCAGCCTTGCAGCCCACTTTTTATTCCATTGGTAACGCACAAAGAGTTCTGAGTTGAGTGAACCTTTATCATTATCACTAATCAAGAGAAGGTTAAAGCCCGTAGGTTTTGCACTAACCGTTTGTCCAGCATTATTAGTAATAAACCGTCCGTTTTTTTCTCCGCCAAAAGAAAATCCGATGGCATCAATGTTAAAGCCTGCATACCACCTGGGAGTAATATTATACCCCAGATTGATGGTGATATTGAGCATGTTTAACTGCGGTTTACTTACCAGTAATGAATCAATATTAGCTTCGATATTTTCAAGAAAAAGTACCTGAGGGCCTGTTTCCCCCGACGTAAGTTTGGCTGGCGCCGTAAGAAAATATTGATTGCTTCCAAAATATGAGGTGAACCGTACCCCTGTTCCGATTTCAATTTTTTTCTTCTTTCCAAGTTTCCAGTTATAAAGATAATTAACAGCTCCGGAACCTTGTGAAGAGCCAGCAGAGCCTGTAAGTTCAATACGCTGATCTGTAGATTTCTGTTGTGCAGTAGCAACGATTGTAAGACTTAGAAATAATAAAAGCAAAATAAATTTTGGCATAACATTAGTGTTTAGGTTGTTGAATTATTAGTTTTAAAAAGTAATAGAATCTGCTCTTTATTAAACCATATAAGAACAAGCGAAGCAACAAAAACAATCAGGGCATAAATAAACAATTGCCCGCCATCATTTTTAACAACAAGACCAAGGGATGTAACATGAAAGAAAATAGCTCCGCTCATTACACCGGCAGCAATAACAGCACCCCACACGGTTGTTTTTGGCCAAAGCAATAAAACTGCTGCTATTAACTCTGCAGTTCCCGTTGCAATACGTCCCCAGGGTTCCATACCAACCGTAGTAAAAATATACACGGATTCTTCACTCGCAGAAAACTTAAAAA
>CAYPBV010000128.1:0-576 GCA_964409025.1 uncultured Chitinophagaceae bacterium
ACAATACATTTCATACGTGCTGCTTTGGCGGCTATCATTCCATTAAATGAATCTTCAAACGCCACACAGGCTACAGGTGAAAGTTGTAATACATCTGCACAATCCATATAAACCTGCGGGTTGGGTTTGCCAAAGGGTAAATGCTCAGCTGATGTAATAGCATCAAATGTGTTTTGAAGGTTGAGTTTTTCCAATACTACTTTTACCAATGAAAGAGGAGAGGAGGTTGCCAAACCCAATGAAAGATTTTGTTCTTTACATAAGTTGATGGCATGCTCCACACCTTCCATTGCTTCGCCATGTGCATCAATAAGATGAATGGCTTTGCTGATGATGGTTTCAACGGCAGCAGGCGCATGTGCCATATCAATGCTGAAGTGATGAAACCAATGCTCAATCCATTCTTCTGTGCGCAGGCCAGTGCTGCTGTGATATTGTTCTGTTGTTAACTCTTTATCAAACTCCAGCAAAGTTGCTTTACCTGCTTCCTGCCAAAGTGGTTCACTGTCTATAAGTAAACCATCCATATCAAAAATTGCAGCTTTCAGTTTCATGTGTGCAAACTTGTAGCAGGCA
>CAYPBV010000128.1:586-9945 GCA_964409025.1 uncultured Chitinophagaceae bacterium
TTTTCCAAAAATGATTTTACTGGAGGGTGCTCAGATAATTTAACGAAAGCATCGCATCAGGAATAACTGCTAAGTGTTTCATTTTTAATACTTTTAATTGAAAATTGGAAGAAAAAATAACAACTCATATGTTACGAAATTGTTATCTTGCCCACCTGTTTCAAAAAACCACACTGTATGTCAACATTTTCGGAAAGGTCTAAAAGCCTGAATTTGGGGCGCCGTGTTATTTATTTTGTATTGGGATTGTTTACCTACCCCGGTATTGCACTCATAAACCGGCTTCGCATAGAGGGCGGAGAAAATTTAAAACGTCTTCCTAAGCGTAATGTTCTTTTTGTTAGTAATCATCAAACTTACTTTGCTGATGTAATTACTTTTCTTCATATTTTTTTTGCTGCCAAATGGGGCAAGTATAAAGGACTGGGTATTCCTTACTATTTGCTCAATCCCATGACGAATATTTATTATGTGGCAGCGGCGGAAACCATGAAGGATACCTGGCTTACCCGTTTATTTGCTAAAGCAGGTGCTATTACGGTAAAACGTACCTGGCGTGCAGAAGGTAAAGAGGTGCAGCGTGGTTTGGACCCTGCTGATACAAGGAAGATTGCACGGGCCTTAGACTCAAGCTGGGTTATTACTTTCCCTCAGGGAACTACAAAGCCATTTGCTCCCGGCCGTAAAGGCACTGCATATATTATTAAACAAAATCAACCCATCGTTGTTCCAATTGTGATTAATGGTTTTTGGAGAGCATTCAATAAAAAAGGGCTCAAGTTTAAAAAGAAAGGTAGTTTACTATCTGTAACGATTAAGGAACCTTTAGAAATTGATTATAATGCACCTGTTGAAACTATTCTTGATCAGGTGATGGATTCTATTGAGCAAAGCAAAAAATATATGCTTAAAGGAAAACATCATTTGATGACATTGGTTGACAAATGAGTTACCTCAAATATCTCTTAGTTTGTTTTTTCTTGATGGCTGCCGCATGCTGCGGTTTTACTCAACAATTAACCATTTCCGGTAAGGTGCTGGATGGAGTTACTAAAACACCACTGGCTAAAGCAACCGTTTATATTAATAATACCACAAAAGGAACGGTTACAGATGAAAACGGTTTTTTTGTTTTATCCGGATTGTTTGCCGGTACTTATGAAGTAGTTGTTTCCTTTGTTGGCTATACGCCGCTTCTTACGCAAATACGCATTGCTGCCTCGGATTATAAAGCTGATTTTTCATTGCAGCCTGAGCATAAAGAGCTTCGGGAGGTATTGGTTATCAGCAATTCCACAAGAATGCGTTATTTCGATTTGTTTAAAAAAAATGTACTGGGTTTTACGTTTGATGCTGAGAAATGTGTGATCAAAAATACTGATGCCATCCAGTTTATACAGGGTAAGTATAAAGATGATATACAGGCCGTAGCTGATGAAGAACTTGAAATTGAAAACCCTGTACTCGGCTATATCATCTATTTCAAAATTGCAGACGTATTTTTTAATACAAAGAGCAATGAATCCCACTTTTACGGCTTTACAAGATTTGTTGATTTAATGAAAAGCGGCGGAAAAAATAGCAAATGGATGCGCAACAGACGCAACGCTTACCTGGGCAGTTCACAACATTTTTTCCGGAGTCTTGTGCGTAAACAATTATTTAAAGAAGGTTTTGTTATCAGCATTGATGAAAATGATTTAAACACACAGCGGGAGAGTAATTTATCTGTGCAGACCAACGGCAACAATGCTTCTATAAGCAGTACAAATTTTTCCAGTGCTGCGATGATTAAAAACCTGAGTGAAGACAGTGTCTTAACTATGCACGAAGAGGATGGTTACATCTTCTATGAACTTCAGCTTGAAAAAAGATTATACATCAAATACCGTCGTAATTCAGATTTAAAATTGCAAATTACCAGAGCTCTGCGTTTAAATACAGAAGAGGATATAGGAACACTTACAGCATTGCGGTTACGAAAATCTCCTGTGCTGCTTGATGAGAAAGGAGCAGTCTTAACATTGTCTCATTTGTATTTTGATGGAATGTGGGCCTATGAACGTTTAGCTAATATACTTCCGGAGGATTATGAGCCGGAGAAATAATATTACTCCTTCACAAACAACGCTTTCAGCTCCGCTGCATCATCCGGTTTCATTTTGCCTCCAAGTATCAAACGGATTTGACGGCGACGCAATGCACCATCAAATAATTTCTTTTCTTCTTCTGTTTCAGGGATCAGCTCAGGTACTGGCCGGGGCTTGCGGTTGGGATCCAGTGCTACAAATGTGTAATAGGCTTCATTACTTTTATAGCGGTACTGGCTCACGGTATCTTCACCCCACACTTTCATGTGCACTTCCATGGAGCTGTTGAAAGCACGTGTAACTTTTGCTTCAATATGCACCACATTTCCCAGTTTGATGGGGTTTTCAAACGAAATATTATCAACGCTTGCTGTAACTACAGGCGAGTTACAATGCTTGCCTGCAGCCAATGCAGATGCAATATCCATCCAATACATCAGTCTGCCACCCATAAGATTGCCAAATACATTGGTATCATTAGGCAATACCAACTCCGTCATAACGATAAAGGATTCTTTCGCTGTTTTGCTGTTCATAATAATAATTTGATTCAAAGGTGTTAAGGGTAAAAAAAATCCCTCTCGTTTGGAGAGGGATGAATGTTTTATATAACCAGCATCGCATCTCCATAACTGAAGAAACGATACTTGTCTTTGATTGCTTTTTTGTATGCTTCCATGGTTAAATCATAACCGGCAAAAGCACAAGTCATAATCAACAAACTCGTTTTAGGCAAATGAAAATTGGTGATGAGCGCATCAGCAATATTAAATTCATAAGGCGGATGTATAAAAATATTCGTCCATCCTTCGCTGGGCTTCAATAATTGTTGGGCAGTAAAACTGGTTTCCAATGCACGCATGGTAGTAGTGCCTACGCTGCATATACGATGCCCGCCTTCTTTTGCTTTGTTTACCGTTTTGCAGGCAAACTCATCAATTTTATAGTACTCTGCATCCATTTTATGCTTGCTCAAATCTTCAACTTCTATAGGTCGGAAAGTGCCTAAACCAGTATGCAGGGTAACTTCTGCAAAACGAATGCCTTTAATTTCCAACCGCTTGATCAACTCCGGTGAAAAGTGCATGCCTGCAGTAGGAGCCGCTACAGCACCTTCATGTTTTGCAAATACAGTTTGATAGCGCTCACGGTCTTCTTCATCAGGTTTACGCTTTATGTATTTTGGCAGTGGTGTTTCGCCCATATTGTATAACACTGTGCGGAATTCCTCATCACTTCCTTCAAATAAGAAACGGATGGTACGTCCACGGCTGGTGGTATTATCAATTACTTCTGCTACCAAATCTTCAGTATCTCCAAAATACAATTTGTTGCCCACTCTGATTTTGCGGGCAGGATCCACAATTACATCCCACAAACGGTTTTGTTTATTAAGTTCACGCAGGAGAAATACTTCTATTTTGGCACCTGTTTTTTCTTTACGGCCATACATGCGGGCAGGAAAAACTTTGGTATTGTTAACAACAAATGCATCCTTGTCGTCAAAATAATCCATTACATCACGAAACGTTTTGTTTTCGATTTGACCGGTTTTCCGGTGAACAACCATCAAACGGCTGTCTTCACGTTTCTTGGTAGGATTTTGAGCAATAAGATTAAGGGGAAGGTCGAACGTAAATTGTGAAAGCTTCATGTGCGTTTGTAAAATTTTAGGATAACAAGTTACAAACGCTGGTACTGAGAGAGACTGTTCAAACCCCGTCTTACGGTACCGGGTTTGCACCTGTTATTTTGATGCGTGCAAAGGTAAGGGGAAAAGCTGAAAATTACTGATCGAAAAAATGATGGTGGAAAAGCTGTGTGAAAGCACAAATAGTCAGGCTTTTTTTCCCGGTATTGCATTTATAAGTTGCCTGGTGTATTCTTTTTGAGGGTTATTATAAAGCTCCTCAGCTATTCCAATTTCTTCAATCTGGCCTTTGTTCATAACAATTATTCGGTCGCTGATGTATTGTACCACTGCCAGATCATGTGAAATAAATAGTGAGGTGAATTGAAATTCCTGTTTCAAATCATTGAGCAGATTAAGTACCTGTGCCTGTACACTTACATCCAGTGCTGAAACTGATTCATCCCATACAATAAATGATGGATTTAAAGCAAGTGCCCGTGCAATTACCAGTCGCTGCCGTTGCCCGCCGCTGAATTCATGCGGGTAGCGATTGTATTGGTCAGCTTTGAGATTAACTTTTTCCAGCAGTTCAATTACTTTTTCTTTTGCCTGTTTTTTTGTTAAAGCCACCTCATGAACCAGCATTGGTTCTGCTATAGCACTGCCTATGCTGATGCGTGGATTGAGTGAGGAATACGGGTCCTGAAACACAATTTGCAAATTTTTTCTGTGTTGTTTGAAATGGGAGAGTGGTGAATCGAGAATATTTTCATTGTTGAGTATGATTTTACCTGAGGTGGGCTCAATCAACCGAAGCAAAGTTCTGCCCAGTGTTGTTTTGCCGCAGCCGCTTTCACCAACAAGCCCGAGTGTTTCCCCTTTGTATATATCAAAACTCACATCATTTACAGCTTTGATGAAGTTGGTTGTTTTGCCAAACAATTTCTTTTGTGCAGGAAACCATACGTTTAATTTTTTTACAGATAATAGAGGAGTTGATAGTTGATAGTTGATAGTTGATAGTGCTGAAAGTTTTAGTTCATCAATTATATTCGAAGTTTTTAATGAATCATGGCTCTTTACTTTCATCTCCCCACAGTCATCTGTCATCTGTTCCCGGTCATCCGTTTTCAAAAAATCACTCACCACGGGCAACCGCTTTTCTTTTGTGTACAGAGATGGTCGGCAGGCAAGCAAAGCTTTTGTGTATGGATGTTGTGCATTGTTGAAAATTTGGTTCACCGTTCCCTGCTCTACTATGTTTCCCTTATACATCACCACAATTTTATCAGCCAGTTCTTCTACTACTCCTAAGTCATGTGTGATGAATAATATGCCCATACCTGTTTCCAGCTGCAGTTCTTTCATGAGTTGCAGAATGGTTTTTTGTACGGTTACATCCAGTGCTGTGGTTGGTTCATCAGCAATTAATAAAGATGGATGGCAACTCATAGCCATGGCAATCATAACCCGTTGTTTTTGTCCGCCGCTCAGTTCATGCGGATAGCGGTTGATGATAGTTGATGGGTTGGGCAGTTTTACTTTCTCAAACAACTCAATGGTTTTTTGTTTTGCTGCTTCTTTTGAAAGTTGTTGATGCAGTTGAATGGCTTCCATTACCTGTTGCCCGCATTTAAAAACGGGGTTGAGCGAAGTCATCGGCTCCTGGAAAATCATGGCAATTTCATTGCCACGAATTTGCTGTACTTGTTGTTCTGATGTTGTAAGTAAATTGATTGTGCTTCCATCTTTTTTTGTAAAGTATATTTCTCCATGGGGATACTGGGCAGGGGGTGATGGTAACAATCGTAATACAGAAAGTGAAGTAATGGATTTACCCGAGCCGCTTTCACCAACCACGGCTACCACTTCATTTTTACTAACAGAAAAAGAAATGTTATGAACTGCTTTTTGCAATCCTTCCTCTGACTGAAAAGCGATGCTGAGATTGTTTATTTGAAGCAGTTCATTCATTACTCTTCAAACTTCAAATGCTTCACTGTATGTCCGTTGTTGATGAGTTGCTTGAGCGATTCTATTCCAATTTTGATATGACGTTCAACAAAGTTGGTCGTAACCTGTTTATCACTTTCTTCAGTTTTTACACCTTCGGGTGTCATTGGGTTATCACTCACCAATAGTAAAGCACCGGTAGGAATATGATTGTAAAAGCCCACGGTAAATATGGTAGCGGTTTCCATGTCAATCGCCATTACACGAATTTTTTCTAAATAATCTTTAAACTCTTCATCATGCTCCCACACTCTGCGGTTTGTTGTATAACAGGTACCCGTCCAGTAATCACAATCAAAATCCCGGATAGTAGTTGATACTGCTTTTTGTAAAGCAAAGGATGGCAATGCAGGAACTTCAGATGGAAAATAATCACGGCTGGTACCTTCACCACGGATAGCTGCAATAGGAAGAATTAAATCGCCTATTTTGTTTTTACGTTTCAAGCCGCCGCATTTGCCTAAAAACAAAACACCCTTGGGACGAATAGCACTGAGTAAATCCATTACTGTTGCTGCAGTAGCACTTCCCATACCAAAGTTGATGATGGTAATACCATCAGCTGTGGCACATTGCATGGGTTTATCTTCACCAAAAACAGGAACGTTGTTCCATTCAGCAAACATTTTAACATAGTTGCTGAAATTGGTAAGTAAAATATATTTACCAAATTCATTCAGTGGCTGGCCGGTGTAACGAGGCAGCCAGTTGCGTACAATTTCTTCTTTCGTCTTCATACTTCATCTTTTTGAATTCTGCTAAAATAATCATTTACTTTGAAGCATGGTGAAAGTAGATTTTCCAAAGCCTGATTTCAAGATAAATGAGGAAGCAGGCAAGGAATTGATTTTTGATGATATCCGCAAACAATGGGTACGACTCACGCCTGAAGAATGGGTACGGCAGAATTTTATTCAATTTCTTATTCAAACAAAAAAATATCCATCTGGTTTAATTGGTGTTGAAAAGGAAGTGAAGCTGGGCGAATTAAAAAAACGGTTTGATATTCTTGTGTACAATCGTCAACATCAGCCGTGGATGATGATTGAATGTAAAGCGATGGAAGTAGCATTAAATGAAGATGTGCTGGCACAGGTGATACGTTATAACATTTCAATACCTGTCCAATTTCTGGTGATAACAAACGGGTTCTACACTTATTGTTATAGTCGCAAACAAGACCAGTTTCAAATGTTAACAGTGTTGCCGGACTTTTGTGAGTAACAGTTGCTTAACTGATTGATTGTATTTCCGGCTTATCCTTTAATCATTGTTTTTAAAACTGTTTGTACAACTTCAGATCTTCCCAGCGGCTCCAGAAACATATTGAATAGATTCACAACTACGGCTAACCATGTTGCAGGATGTTTCAGTTTTCCATACTTCCATGCTCCTGCAAGCAGTAAAGCAATGATAAGTCCATTGGTAAAATATAGCGAAGGCATAATTTCCACATTGGGCCATTGCGTAGACTGTATTCCTATATGCACATTTTGTATACCCCTGCCCAAAGCCGGCATCATAATCATAAACACAGTTGAGATAAGCCACCATGCATGATTTTCCAGATTCTTTCTATGAATAATACTTTGAATCACTGCAAAACCAAATGCCAGCATCATGGGAATTTCAACTGCTGCCACACCCAAAAAGAACCAGGGTTCAAAAGGACCAAATTGTTCCCGCATGGTTGCTGATCTTTCAGCAGAAACAATATCACGGTGCATCATGCTCATTGCGGTAATACAAACGGCTCCCGCTAAAAACATTCCGATGATGCCATTGGTACGGTGTTTTGATAGTTGTCCATGTGTGGCATAATACGGTTGAATGATAAGATAGAGATACCAAACTGTGCCCGTCCAGTAATGTACGTGGACCGACCATGCATTTTCCCTGAAATCACCCCAGTAATCCCTGAAAATTCCAAATTGCATAAAAGCCATGGGGATGAGCATCCAAAGATGCAGTGTTTTATACTTTGCCATATGAAGTAATTAAAAATCATTCTTTAATCCTTTCATCACTGCCAGCCTCCTGAAATGGATAAAATTATTTTTATCATATCTTTTTCTTTCAAAGTCTTCTTTCAGTTCTTCCTGTGTGTATTGTGTAACATAACAAGGCATAATTTCCAGTGCTTTGTTTTCCTGTGCCTGTGTGTATTCAATTTTTACATTAAAATATTGCTCGTTTACATAACCAAGTTCCTCAATAAGACCCGAAGCCTGCTCTTTTGTCCAGGCGAGGTAATACAATGGATATTTCTCCACCCATCCTTCACGCAACAAGAGTTCTGCAACCGCAGCTCCTGTAACTATGTGTTCTGCATGGTGGCTATCTCCATCAGGGCCAAAGCTGAGTATGAAAGCAGGATTGATCAAGATGATTTTTTCTTTCAGCAGTTCAAGAAACTTTTTGTGTTCTTTAAAGTAATTTCCGGTACCAATTTTTGTATCAAGCCGTTCAACTCCCAGGAAGATGGGTTCTGAAATTCCCATAATCTTACAGGCACATCGTGTTTCTTCTTTACGAATGTTGCCTAACGAATCACCGGCGGGAATTTTTGTAACCCTTGTTCCATCTTTTCCGTTAGTAGCAATGATGAGTTGCACGTTGTAACCCAGCTCAGCATACTTAATCAATACTTCTGCAATAGCAGTTTCGTCATCAGGATGCGGGAAAACAGCCAATAAGGTTTTTTTGTTTTCCTGTTTTTGAGCAGTGACTTTGCAAAATGTAATCAAAAGAAATAAGGCAATAATGTATCGCATGTTTTATTGTTTACCGTCATTAAGAAAATAATATTCTGTTAATATAGAAACAGTAAACTGAAACTGCAATACTTACAGTTAAAAAGTGCTTAACTATAACCCCAGCAAAAACGCCATCACATCCACGCCATCAGCATAATCCATCAGGCCCGGACTTTGTGCAGCGCCAAACGGTAAGCCGCCGGCACCAATGATGGCCTGTATTTTATCATTGTTTTTTAATGAAGCTGTTGCTGTATTTACATCGTCATAAAACTGATAATGCAATGTACCGATAGGAGAGAAGGGGCTTTCAGCTTCTATCAACACCACACAATCATTGGTCATGTAAAACTTATTGTTCATAATGTAGATGGCAAGCTGGTAATCATAATTGCTGCGGTACTTGTGATGCTCAAACATCCAGCTGTATTTTTTCAAGGCTTTCAGCAGTGGTACAAAATCATAATTTTTTGGTACATACAGTTGTGTAATATTTCTGCAGCCAAGTCCAAAGTATTGCATGGCATCGTCAGCCAGTGCAATCAAATCAGCTTCTGTTTCTGTACCGGTGAGTACTGCTACACTTGTTCTGTTTTTGCGAATGATTGACGGATAGCGTCCAAAGTAATATTCAAAATAGCGGGCGCTGTTATCACTGCCGGTGGTAATATAGGCATCACAATCTTTTAATCGTTCAGAAAATTGAATGCGGGAGCTAACAGCAGGGTTCCATTCAATCATTTTATCCACCAGGTGTTTCAGCAGCACATCATCCTTGCTGCTTTGTTTTAACACCTGGTTGTGTCCGCTCTCTAATACTCAGGAGACATCAGGAAAGTCCACCAGCGGAATGTTTCCGGCCATTAC
>CAYPBV010000129.1:0-8738 GCA_964409025.1 uncultured Chitinophagaceae bacterium
GTTGCGAGCAGGGCCCCAGTACACGACCTGGCCTTGCTTGAGCAACAGGACAGTCCTGTGGAATACCTTCTCAAAAAAAATAATGTAACCATCAATTTGGTTGAAACTAAGCTCTCAGAAGCCATCAGCAAACTTCCAAAAACCAGTGGCGAAGCAGCACAGTCAATCAGTCGTGATGCCAATCAGGTAGTATTGCGTGCAGGTGCTTCTTTAAAATCATTTGGCGATGAGTTTGTAACACCTGAGCATTTGTTACTCGCTATTGTACAGGGAAATGATGCCACTGCAAAACTGCTGAAAGATGCAGGTTTAACTGAAAAAGGGTTAATGGCAGCCATCAAGGAATTACGTAAAGGAGATACCGTAAAGAGCCAAACACAGGAAACACAGTACAACGCATTAAACAAGTATGCAAAGAACTTAAATGAAATGGCACGCAATGGTAAGCTGGATCCTGTCATTGGTCGTGATGAAGAAATTAGAAGAACATTGCACATTCTTTCTCGCCGCAGTAAAAACAATCCCATTCTTGTAGGTGAACCGGGCGTAGGCAAAACTGCTATTGCCGAAGGTCTTGCCATGCGGATTGTAAACGGCGATGTGCCTGATAATTTAAAATCAAAAATTATTTATGCACTGGATATGGGTCAACTCATAGCCGGAGCAAAATATAAAGGTGAGTTTGAAGAACGTTTGAAAGGTGTGGTTAAAGAAGTAAGCACGAGTGAAGGTGAAATCATTTTGTTCATTGATGAAATTCATACGCTTGTAGGTGCCGGTGGTGGTGAAGGGGCCATGGATGCAGCGAATATTTTAAAACCTGCATTGGCAAGAGGTGAACTCCGTGCTATTGGTGCCACAACGTTAAATGAGTATCAGAAGTTTTTTGAAAAAGACAAGGCTTTGGAACGCCGCTTTCAAAAAGTGATGATTGATGAACCCAATGTGGAAGATGCGATTTCCATTCTTCGTGGATTGAAAGACCGTTACGAAACGCATCATCATGTGCGTATTAAAGATGAAGCCATTATTGCTGCGGTTGAATTAAGTACCCGTTATATCACTGATAGATTCCTACCGGATAAAGCAATTGATTTGATTGATGAAAGCGCTGCCAAGCTTCGTTTGGAAATGAACAGTATGCCCGAAGAACTGGACAAATTGGAACGGCAAATTCGTCAGCTTGAAATTGAGCGTGAAGCCATTAAAAGAGAAAACGATGAGATAAAATTGAAAGAGCTCAACACTGAAATTGCCAACCTTTCTGTAGAGCGTGATACACTCAAAGCAAAATGGAAAGATGAAAAAGAGGTTGTGGAAAAAGTACAAAATGCAAAAGCTGAAATTGAAAATCTGAAACTGCAGGCAGAGCGTGCAGAGCGTGAAGGCAATTATGGATTAGTAGCTGAAATACGATATGGTAAAATAAAAGAGCAGGAAAAGTTGATTGAAGATTTCAGCAAACAATTAGCCACCATCAGCGAGAAACGTTTACTGAAAGAGGAAGTAGATGCAGAAGATATTGCACAAAATATTGCAAAAATGACGGGCATACCCGTGGCCAAAATGATGCAGGGTGAGCGTGAAAAATTATTGCACCTGGAAGATGAATTGCACAATCGTGTGGTAGGTCAGGATGAAGCGATTATTGCAGTGGCAGATGCCATACGTCGCAGCCGTGCTGGTTTGAGCGACCCCAAAAAACCCATCGGTTCTTTTATTTTCCTGGGCACAACAGGTGTAGGTAAAACAGAATTGGCCAAAGCATTGGCTGAATACCTGTTTGACGATGAAAGCATGATGACGAGGATTGACATGAGTGAGTACCAGGAAAAGCATACTGTTTCCCGACTTGTGGGAGCGCCTCCGGGCTATGTAGGCTATGATGAAGGAGGGCAATTAACCGAGGCGGTACGCCGTAAACCTTACAGTGTAGTGCTGCTGGACGAAATTGAAAAAGCCCACCCTGATGTGTGGAATGTGCTGCTCCAGGTGCTGGACGACGGACGCCTTACCGACAATAAAGGCCGTGTGGTAAACTTTAAGAATACGATCATCATCATGACCAGCAATATTGGTAGTCATTTAATTTCTGAGGCATATGAAGGCGTAAATACTGAAAATCAAGCCGTTGAAGCCAGCGAAAAAGCCAAAAGCGAAGTCTTGACACTTTTACGACAAACCATTCGGCCCGAATTTTTGAATCGTGTGGATGAAATCATTATGTTTGCGCCACTTCTGAGGAAAGAAATTAAGTCCATCATCCGCATTCAGTTGAACAATCTTCAAAAATTAGTGGCAGATAGCGGAATAGATTTGCGGTTCAGCGATTATTCATTGGATTACCTGGCCGAAAATGGTTTTGACCCGCAATTTGGCGCTCGACCACTAAAGCGTTTGATACAAAAGGAAATTGTAAACGCACTGAGCAAAAAGATTTTGGCAGGAAGCATTGACAAAACCCGCCCCGTATTAGTAGATGTATTTGATAATACTGTAGTGTTTAGAAACGAGGTGGCTGAAAAGGTAAATTAAATGTTTGGTTTCCCTTAAAACTCAACCTTCTGGTTCAGAAGTTGTTATAAATAAAGAAACTAAAAAGCCACAAAGGCAAAAGGAGATACAAGAAATGGCACAACAGTCAAAAGCAGCAGAAATAGAAATCATCCCACCAAAAGATATTTGGGTGGGTAACACAAAAGCACCTGTAAAACTGGTGATGTATGGTGATTATGAAAGCGAGGCTTGCGCAAAAGCAAATGAAGTGGTAAATGAATTACTGGAGAAATATGAAGATAAGGTTCAATTCAATTTCCGTCATTTTCCATTAACACGTATTCACCAGCGTGCACAAAAAGCAGCTGAAGCATCTGTTGCTGCAGCACAGGAAGGTAAGTTTTGGCCAATGCATAACATTTTGTTTGCAAACCGCCGCAACCTTGGCACCATCAGTTTAAAAGGTTATGCCAAAGAGATTGGTGTAACAGATAAAAACTTTTTACCTAAGTTGGTTGATTCAGTGTTTGGATGGAGCGTACGTGCCGATTTACTGGAAGGTGCTGATAAAGGCATCAGAGATGTGCCATTTTTTTACATAAATGGCGAAGCCTACAAAGGACCGGTGAATGTAAACGGTTTCAGTAAAGTGATTGATCCGCTCACAAAAACAATGAAGAAAGTAGCCGCTAAAACTCCTGTAAAAGCAGCTAAGAAAAGAGCTTAAGTTTTTTACTGAGTAAGAAATAAAACAGTAAGCCCCGCAAATTTGCGGGGCATTATTTTTTATGGATAAATGTAAAATTTTTGCTTTTTATAATATTAACAGTTAAGCAAGCTTTCCTGAGAATTTCGTATTGATGGAAGGATTGATTAACTAACAAAAATACATTTTACATGAAAGTATTAATCAGGCTTAATCTTCAAAATAAGCAACCGTACCTCCTACCCATTCTTTATCCTTATTGTAGCGTACACCAATCATTTTTCCCTTGCTCATGCGTGCAAGATTGGTAGCGGCATGCGGCCGTGTATCACCTTCAAGCCACACATACATCATTCGGATTTCAACTTTTGCAGGACCGTCCGGCGTTTCAATTACATCAGCATATCTCACTTTTCGCTGGAGAATATAATTTTCAGGATCAGGTATGGAATCAATATCTTCTTTAGTTACATCAATTTTTACACCCTGTCCGGCAAAGGAAAATAAAGGCTTCAACACATAATGACTCAAATCATCTGGCAACTGCTTTACCTCATTCAGGAAAAATGTTTGCGGCACAAACTGATGATTGATATAGGGCAACGTGTATTTGCTGATTCTGTAAAACCAATTAGGGTGCGGCAGCCATTCTACATCCAAATCAGATGTGATATCAACAACAGTTCCCAAACTTTCTCTGTTTGCCTTAAAATCATCAAAAATGATACGGTTGTAAATACGTTTGATTTTTGTTTTTACGCCATTTAAGTTGTAAAACAATTCACGCCCTTCCTGAATTAAATCAGTAAGATTCACCGTTTCTATTCCCAGATAATCTTTTGTGCAACGAAAATCAATTCTTGTTTTCTGTTCATCCGGATTGATTTCAAGCAACACTACATGCGCTGCAGCTATATCACCCACAATTAATTTGCGCAGCATCTCTAAATAAGTATCCTTGTTATATCCGTTGAAATAATGAGTAAAGTTTGAAGGAATAGGAAAATGCTTTTCCAATACTTCAGGATAGTACACCTGAAACGCATATAAAGTAGGGAAGCCCTGCATTTCAATCAATTGCGGCTCCAGTTCACCATTATCATTTATACATACACCAAAGTCAAAAGAAATCATGTGGGATATCTTTGCTTCGTGAGGTACTTTTTCACCTGCAGGAATAGCATGCTCAGTGAGTTTTTCAAAGTCAGGATCACAAATAACATCTACAATACTTTCACAGGCATGCAGGAGCTTTTCTTTAAAAGATGCATCTACAAACACGGGTGTTTCACTTACACGAAACTCAATATCGCCGGGATGAAGGCTATGTAAATCATTTAAAAAAGCCTGATATTTTTCAGCAGTAAATGCCGCATTGAATTGTTGACGCAGAGATGATACCATATGAAAACGATTTCCTTCTAAAAATAACCTCTTTCAATAAATGAACCAAAGAATTTAAACAACGGCGGGCTCTTTTACAAAAATGGATTGATACAAGAAGTTGGGTAGTATATGTGCATACGTCCACATAATTTTATCAGGATCGCCCAGATGCTCAATCATGCTTTGCCATTTTTCAAAACCATGATTTTCAACAACGGTTTTCTTTTTTTCTTCTGTTTGCAGATACATACTCATACCGGGCGCATCCGCCTCAGGATGAAATTGTGTGCCAATCATATATTCATTAAACCGAACAGCCATAATAGCCCTTTCCAGTGCCACATGCGGCCGTTCTTTTTCAATACACAACAATCGAATTCCTGCTTTTTTTAACTGAACAAAATTTGGTTGAATAACCTGGTAATCTCTGCTATCTACTGCATAAAACGGATCTTTTAATCCATTAAAAACGGTTTCTGTTTTACTGCTCCTTACAAAATGAACCGGAAATACCCCAAAGGCTGTTGATTTTCGCTTGCATACCTCTCCTACTTTAAAATATCTGCATGCAATTTGGAAGGAGTGACAAATAAAGAATACATGTTTTTTTTGCCTGTTTGTTTCATCGGCATTCCACTGCAGCACGGATTGTAACCAGTTAAAATAATTCTGTTCCCATTTTTTCCCTTCTCCGTCAAAAGGGCTTCCCGGTCCGCCGCTTGAAATAAAAATATCATAACTCAAATCAGGGACTTCATTTTTAACCCTTACATCAAATTCATCCCAACTGAGATTCAAATGATGCTCATCAGCAAAAAGGTTCAGAATTTCACGGATACAACGCATACCCTGATTGGCCACGCCTTCGTACAAATCCAGAATTGCAACTTTTACCTTTTTGCCCTTTCCAAAACCCATAGCTGCAAATTTACCGCAAATGAGTTATTTACAATGTCAATTGGTTTCCACAAATGTGGATTTAAACTAAAAAAGTCCGTTTTGTAAAACGGACTCATTTAATATATAAAAAAAAGGCAGCTTAAAGGGAGTTAAGCAGTTGGTTTATTTTTTCCAAATTTGAAATTTCAGGTTTTACAAAACCACTGTAATTAGCAGTAATCTTATCATCTTTTATACCCAGATAATAACTATCACCCACCTTAGAAATGGTTATAAATTTTACTTCACTATTGACCGGAATATTTGTAAATCCAAATGTTCTGGTTACATTATTTCCACTTAGCTGCACCACAGATCGAATATTTTTAAATACCATATATACAGCTGTATTGGCATTGGAAAACAAATTCGGCAGAACCACATTCACTTCAGTTGAAGGCGTTTGCTCCAGTAAACGGTCAACATTTAACCAACCGGTACGTGCTGTAGATACAACATAACCCCGCTGGTTTGATACGGTAGCAGATTGCCAAATACTTACTTGTGAATCAGTATCTTTTATCCAATTAAAAATTGCAGCAGATGTAGGTGCAGCCGTACTGTAATACAAACTCATATTAGGCTTTGCCAACTCATCAATATAACGTATACTGATTCGTTTTGATGGATTAACAATAACCGGTGTACCTGATGGATTAAACAAACGGACTAAAAATGCACCGCCTGATTCTAAGGGGAAACGATTGGAAACAGTAGGTACGCCATAGCGGATAAAATCGCCTTTTTTTAAAAGCAGTTTAAACTCAGCACGTACAGTACCTGTATAAGCAGTACCGGCAAGTGAAAGCGTTCCTCTCGGAATTTCTACTACAAATCCTGTATTATTCCCAAACACTGTATCACTCAATGCATTTACCTGAAACTCTGTATTATCAAAAGTGCCTGCTAAACGGTTAGCAAGAATGGTTACCTGGGCGTTTGATGTTATTGTGCTTACCCAGGCACTGTCTAACTGCTGACCGGCATCCGGTACAAATACATCAGTATCTTTTTGACAAGCCGATAAAAAGAATAAAAGTAAAACCGCAATTGTAATATGTTTTTTATTCATCATAATTATTTTAAAAGGTGTTCTTCAAAGGTTGCAGAAACTTCCGTATTATTAGTGATTCCTGCTTTATCTGTACCGCTGCCCCGGTGGAGTGAGATTATAGCGGATTCCCAACTGCATTCCTGTAATAAAATAACGTTGCTTAATGCTGCTGCCCGCCTGCGTTACAGGATTCAGATTATAACGCATATAGGGTTCTGCAAATAAATGAATACGATCATTAAAACGCTTATACATACTTACACTTGTAAAAATTCCAATGCCAATATTGTTTCGCCAATTGTAAGGATTACTTCCAGAACCGGTTGAGATACGATTTGTTTTATAACTCGTATCCATAACTTCGCCACTATAAAATGATGTGATATTAAACACAGGCCCGGCATTCACAGAAAAATGAAGAAGTTCCGGATTGCCAAATTCATAGGAGAAAATAAGCGGCACATCAATAAAACGATAACGATTATAAGTGGTACGGTAGCGTGTACCATTTTGTTCAAAAAACATGGTATCCCGTACAAACAAAGTATCACCGGGAGATCTTACAACGGTTCGGATGGTTATTACCTGTGTTAATTGTTTTGAATTTTCTGTAACAATGCGAAGGCGTTCATTTATTTGAGAATAATTTACGCCCGTTTTGATTAATGTTTTTTCACCCAGATTTTTTACGAGTCTTACACCTGCACTAAAACTGGTTCTGTAATTTTCATTATTTTCCCGTTCAGATAAATAGGCGTTAGGGGCAACTGTAGATGTAAGACTTCTCACATTATAATCAGGACCTGCATAAACTTCTAAAAACAGTTCTCTTCTGCGGGGGCCATTAATGGTGGGGCATGAAGGTTTATTCTGAGGCAATGCAATATTTCCAAATTCAAATAGAGGAAACCTCTTTGGTTTTGCAAAGTTACCGGCGAGTGACAAGCTGTGTTCGGCAGCATTGGGCAGTTGTACATCTTGCAGAGGATCTGCACTATTTTCTTTTTGATTTTTCGTTTTACCTGAACCTGCTTTCAAAGCGTTAGCTTTAAGTTGCTTTCTCTCAGCAGTAAAAATTCCATTAGTAGAAACTGATGCATTAGCATTTAAGGAACCACCGGTTGTTTGTTGAAAACCGGAAGGTTTTTCATTTGTGTTATTTTCAATTAGTAACACTTGATTAATAGTCTTTGGTTGTGATGTATTATTATTGAGTTCAGAAGTTGATGTATTTAAACCATTAGACGGAGATGCAGGTTTAACTTGATGATTTGTTATGATAGAATTATTTTTTGAGTCGCTTTTTGCAACAGTAGAATCCTGTTTACTATAGCTTTTAAGCCAATAGCCTGTTGCAGTTGCCACTAGCAACATACCTGAAAGTAAGAGATACTTGTTCTTCCACATCCAGAAGAAGAAGCCTTTAGGATCATCATCGTCATCTTTTTTGATGCGCTCCCATACATGCATGGGAGCACCGGAATCGTAGGATTCCAGTTTGGATTTGATGAATGAGTCAAATAATTTGTCTGTCATACCGCAACAGGTTTTTGCAGTTTTATAATTTCGTTTTGCAGAAAGCGCCTGGCCTTTACAAGTTGAGAACGGCTGGTACTGTCCTTTATATTGAGCATTTCGGCTATTTCTTCGTGGCTGTAACCTTCAATAACATGCAGGTTAAATACAAGTTTATACCCTTCCGGCAACTGATGAATTAATTGCATTAAGTCCTGCTCTCCCAAATGATTGTAAGCTGATGGTTCAATACTTCCGCCTTGCGGAGTTTCAGGTTTTACTTCATCAAACCGTATCTTTTTCTTTTGGCAATGTTTTAATGCTGTATTCACTACTATCCTGCGGATCCATCCTTCAAACGAACCTTCAAACTTGAATTGTGACAGATTGCGATAAACCTTTACAAAAGACTCCTGGAGTATGTCTTCTGCTTCCATGGTATCAACGGCATAACGCAGGCACACAGTGAGCATTTTACCGGCAAAGCGTTCAAATAGAAGCCGCTGGCACTGCTCATCGTTTTTGATGCAGCCATGAATGAGTTGTTGTTCTGTCAGTATCAGAGTATGACGGTTCGGTTTTAAATGAGAGACTAGATTCTTAAATAACGCTGCCCCACTTAACCGTATTGCAAAAAAAAGG
>CAYPBV010000129.1:8748-9927 GCA_964409025.1 uncultured Chitinophagaceae bacterium
GGGGCTGGTTTATGCAAACCGCCCCCTTTCAATATTATTTCAGGCATTATTACATGCCTATATCCATTTTCTTTTGCTTGAGACCACTCAGGCTGGGGTCCATTTCAATAGCTTTATCACATAAAGCCATACCTTTTTCCTTCTGACCCATTTTTTGGTAGCTCATTCCAATCATATAAAGGGAGCGTGCATTTTTGTTATCCAGTTGTAATACTTTATCCCAGTTATCAATGGCATTTTGAAACTGCCCGTTTTTATAAAATGACTCAGCCAGGGCATATGTAACAGACACACTGTAAGGACGCTTTTCCAATGATTTCTGTAGATTTTCTGTAGCCTTTGTAAAATTACCAATGTTCATATAACTGTATGCCAGGTTTTCAAAATAATCAGCATTTTGATTCCATCCACGCTGCGCCGCCAGTTCAAACATGGCAATGGCATTTTTATCGTCAGGAATAGAGTAATACACCATTCCCATTTCATATATATAGCGTGCATTTTTTGTATCCAAATCAGCTGCTTTCTTGTAAAATGGAATAGCTTGTTTGTAACGCTCCATTTCTACATAACTTCTGCCAAGTGTATAATATGTATTGGCATTGGTGGAATCAAGCTCTATGGCATATAACAAACGGTTAATAGCATAGGGATAATTTTCCAGATAGTAATAACACATACCCACAAGTTGATGCATGGGTTTATCCTTGTGCTGCTGCTCCCATTTTTCTGCAAACGCCAGCGCATCTTTATGCCGGCCAAGATTGAAATATAAATTGGCTAATTTTTGAAAAATTTCTTCATTAGTAGGTTCTAAACGATTCCATCTTGTATAAGCATCTACTGCGTGACGAAAATTGCGGCTTTCCAAAGCATACTCACCCATGTGCTTTAACGCATCTGTATTTGTGGAATCGTACTTAACTGCCTGTTCATACAGATTGAGTGCCATTTGAATACGGCGTTCCTGTTTTGCCTCGTTGGCTTTAGCAAGATATAGGTTAGAGCTATCCCTGTTTTGAGCAAACGGAACAATTGCTGAAGTGAGTAATACTGCGGTTATCAAATAGGTTTTCATGGATTGGTTAATTATTAATGAGAAACGTTTAAAAGTAGAATTTTATACTAAAATACGCTGCTAAAACCCTGCCGTATTTATGATTTATAAGGGTTTTATTT
>CAYPBV010000130.1:0-9868 GCA_964409025.1 uncultured Chitinophagaceae bacterium
AGCTATATCAAAGCGCAATCGAAAAACAAGACTGTATATTCCTGCCCGTTCCGTTAAGGCGGGGGTTTTCGGGATCTTTGGTTACTTTTTTGGGCAGGCAAAAAGTGACAACAAAAACAGTAGTAAGTAAATCTTCGAAAGCTCTTCACATCATCATCTAACGAATTAAATTTTTTCTACCTGTTCATACCGCTTTATGCGGGCCGACCAGATAGAAAAACTTACTTTTGCTCCTCAACAATTTCCCCAATGAGCAAAGTACATGTAGGCCTTGTGCAAATGAGTTGCACAGGTAATAAAGAAGAGAACCTTTACAAGGCAATTGCCAAAACAAGAGAAGCCGCCGCCAAAGGCGCACAGATTGTTTGTCTGCAGGAACTCTTCACCTCACTCTATTTCTGTGATGAAGAAAACTATGATAATTTTTTATTGGCAGAAACCATCCCCGGCCCAAGTACAGATGTATTAAGTGCTGTTGCAAAAGAGTTGGGTGTGGTGATCATTGCCTCTTTGTTTGAAAAACGTACACAGGGTTTGTACCACAATACCACTGCTGTGCTGGATGCTGATGGTTCTTATCTCGGTAAGTATCGTAAGATGCACATACCTGATGACCCGGCGTACTATGAAAAATTTTATTTCACACCGGGTGACTTGGGCTATAAAGTATTCAAAACAAAATTTGCCACCATAGGTATTTTAATTTGCTGGGACCAATGGTATCCTGAAGCGGCACGCATTACATCACTCATGGGGGCAGAGATTTTATTTTATCCCACCGCCATTGGTTGGGCTACCTCACAGAATGAAGCCACCAATACAGAGCAATACAATGCATGGCAAACCATTCAACGCAGTCATGCCGTGGCAAATGGTGTACATGTAGTGAGCGTGAACCGTGTGGGACTGGAGCAAAATGGCGCTATGAAATTCTGGGGTGGTTCGTTTGTAAGTAATCCCTTTGGTTCTTTGTTGTACAAAGCATCGCATGATGCAGAAGAAGTACATGTGCAGGAATTGGATTTAACCAAGAGCGATCGTTACAGAACACACTGGCCTTTCCTGAGAGACCGGAGAATTGATTCCTATCAACCCATTACAAAACGTTTTATTGATGAAGATTAAACAGTTCATAGCTGATGGTTCACTGTTCATGGTAATCTTGTGTGCCATCAACTATGAACTATGATCTATGAACAAAAAGTCACAAACAAAGAACCTGCACTATCAATCACATGACCACTTCCACTCCCAAACAATCAGGTTATTATTTCCCTGCTGAATTTGCACCACATATTGCTACCTGGCTTAGCTGGCCGCACAAAGAAGCAAGCTGGCCCGGAAAAATTCATACCATCTTTCCTTACTATGCACAATTTGTAAAAGAATTGACGAAGGGTGAACTGGTGCGCATCAATGTTGCAGATGAAACCATGAAACAGTTTGCAATCGGTCATTTACAAAATGCTCATGTTGATTTGAATAAAGTGGAATTCTTTTTTCACCCCACCAATGATGCCTGGTGCAGAGACCATGGCCCTGCATTTCTCATCAACCACCATGCAGAGCAAAAGAAAGTAATTGTGGACTGGGGTTATAATGCATGGGGCGGTAAGTATCCGCCATTTGATTTGGATGATGTGATACCAACCTTGATTGGAAAACATTATAACATTCCTGTGTATTACCCCGGCATTGTAATGGAAGGTGGTTCTGTTGAATTTAACGGCAAGGGCACAGTGATGACTTCTACTGCCTGTTTATTAAATCCCAACCGCAACCCGCATCTCACGCAAAAAAATATTGAGCAATACCTCCTGAGTTATTACGGTATGGAGCAGGTGCTTTGGGTAGATGAAGGCATTGTGGGCGATGATACGGATGGACATATTGATGATACAGTTCGTTTTGTAAATGAAGACACCGTACTTACAGTGATTGAAGAAAATAAAAACGATGAGAATTATGAATTGCTGCAGCATAACCTCAAACAGCTGCAGCAAATGCGCCTCCTCAACGGCAAGCAGTTGAACATTGTGGAACTGCCCATGCCTGATGAGTTGATTTATGAAGACCAGCGCCTCCCCTGTTCCTATGCTAATTTTTACATCGCCAATCAATCTGTGATTGTTCCTACGTTTCGTTGTGCAAAAGATGAAAAGGCTTTGCAAATCATTCAGCAATGTTTTCCTGAACGGGAAGTGGTGGGTATTGACTCCACTGAAATCATTTGGGGTTTGGGAAGTTTTCATTGTTTGAGCCAGCAGGAGCCTCTCATATAACAAAACCCTCTGTAAAAACAGAGGGTTTACGATTGATTGCTTTATGAATATCAGGAACAAAAAAGTTTAAAACTTATACACGACAGCCAAAATAAAACTGAGTGTATTCTTTTGATTGAACGCACCTTTTGAATCAGCATAAATAGAAGCACCTGCTGCTTCATATCGTACTTCAGGAATAAACGTAAATCCTTCAGCTTTGAAATTGGCAGAAAGGGTATTGGCAAAAATGGTAGTGCCCAATCCCTTCACAGCTTTTTCATCATTGAAATATTCACTGCGGAGTGTTAAACCAAATGCAGCCGTGGGGTCATAATTAAAGTAGCCGGCAAAGCCATACCAGCTTTGTGCATCAGCACTCTTGCTGCCATCCCATGTTTGCGAACTGTTGAGTGTAGCATTGATGCCCACATTAAACTTACTGCTCACGGCATAAGTGCCCACAAGATCAAATTGGTTTACAATGGAAGTATCAGGAGCTTTACCGCCCACATAGTTGGCATAAAATTTCAACTTATCAGTGGGTGCAATGCTGTATTGCGCAATCACAAATTTCTTATTGATTTGATCGGATGGCGGCACACGAAAATCAGTAGCATTGCTCAGGCCCACCATAAATGTGCTTTTTCCTTTTGCATACTCCGCTTTTAAACCGGTATGTGTGAAAGGTCCGTTGGTAAACATATAGCTCATGCTGTAGTTGCGGTTGAGTTGCGGGTCAACCAGTTCATAACCTACATGTGTGGCCCATGTACCGGCAGTGAATTTCAAATCTTTTAAAGGCGAGTAACTTACATAAGCCTGCTTCACTGCAGAAAAAATTCCTGTTTCATTGTAAGAAAATTCAGTGGCACGTGTACCAAAGCCTAAATCCAACACAGCGCCTACTTTACTGCCTGTATGCTCCAGCTTTACAGAAGCCATACCCAATGCAAATGAATTCTGACTATTGGTAAAACTTGTTTTGTTATTGAGCGCTTGCTTTTGTGTGTTATAACGGAAGTACACATCAGCGGAACCCGAAATGGTCAATGTGGGTTTCTTTTCTTCAGGCGGCGTTGTTGTTTGAGTTTCTGTTGCGGGAGGCGTAGTATTGTTAGACGCCACGCTGTTTTCTTGTGAATACACGAGAACAGTTGTGCACAGGGCAAAGCCTGTTGCAAAGATTTTTTGTAACATTGCAATAGATTTTAAGTGTTAATAAGGGTACAGCAGATGTGTTGCGACAACAACGCATCAGAATGCTGTACCTTTTTTTATTAAGAATGTTTGGAAAATAAAATTTCAGCAATCACCTGTTTGTAAACAGTGATTGAATATGATTGCTGAAATATAAGATTGTTGTTGAAAAATTATTCTGAAATCAACTCGCTCATTTCTTCTTCTTTCATCTGGCCGTTCTTGGCTACGAGTAATGTACCCTGCAAATACTTTTCATTATGCTGTGTAGCATCCAGTCCCAATACTTCTTCTTCTTCCGTTACACGTAAAGGCAGAATAAAGTTGATGAAGCGGAAGATACCATAGCTCATGGCAAAGCTGTAACTCACAACTATGAGCAAAGCTTTTAATTGGGTAAAGAAGAATGAAAAATTTCCGTAGATCCATCCATCGTTGCCGGCGCTGTTTACTGCTTTTGTAGCCAGCAGGCCCGTCATGAGCATACCTACCATACCACCAATACCGTGACAGGGGAATACATCCAGTGTATCATCCAGTCTTGATTTTTGTTTGTAGTACACGGCCACATTAGAAATAATAGCAGCAACCACACCTACAAAAATACTCTGCGGTATGGCTACAAAACCGGCAGCGGGTGTTATGGCTACCAGACCTACTACTGCACCGATGCAGAAACCAAGAACGGAAGGTTTTTTACCACGCAGTACATCAAAGAACATCCAGCTTAAACCCGCAGCCGCAGCAGCGGTGTTAGTTGTAGCAAAAGCTGAAACAGAGAGTGCATTGGCCCCCAATGCAGAACCTGCATTAAAACCAAACCATCCAAACCATAAAAGGCCTGTACCAATCAATACATAAGGCACATTAGCAGGAGGAATTTCTTTTTGTTCTTTGTGTACAATGCGACGTTTTAATACCAGAGCTCCTGCCAGCGCCGCACAGCCTGCAGAAATATGTACCACTGTACCACCGGCAAAATCAAGCACACCCCACTGAAATAAAAATCCTTCAGGATGCCAGCTCCAATGTGCCAGAGGTGCATATACTAATAAGGAAAATAGAACGGTAAATAAAATGTAAGAGGTAAAACGGATCCGTTCAGCAACAGCTCCAACTACAAGACCCGGAGTAATAATGGCAAACATCATTTGAAACAATGCAAATAATGCCAGCGGAATACTGGGAGCTAAACTCCAGGGAGCGCCGGAGGTAACATCTTTAAAAAATAAAAACGTAGTAGGGTCGCCAATAAAACCACCTACTGATTTACCAAAGGCAAGGCTGAAACCAACCACTACCCACAGTACACCTACAATACCGGCAGCTACCACACTTTTCATCATGGTTGATATAACGTTTTTACGATGCACCATACCGCCGTAAAAGAAGGCAAGACCGGGCGTCATTAAAAACACAAGGGCTGTGGCCACAATAATCCACGCAATATCAGCTGAGTTATAAGCTCCTGCTTTGTCTTCAAAATTGGAAGCTGCGGGAATAAACAGGGAGGCGATTGCAACGGCCGCCAAAATGAGAAAGGGGGCAATTTGTCTTGCTGTAACTTTTTTAATCATTGTTGGTAAGTTTTAAGTGGTCAATCACATTAATTTTTTTACAATATATTAATGCAACAGCAAAATATGAATATTAATTAAATGTTAATCCACTTTAATTACACATTATTATTTTTGTAATTTATCTGAAAATAATTGAATATAAATTCATAAAAAACAGAAAGTCAGCGACTTATAATTAATCGCTGACTTTGGAAAGAATAAAACCTATATGAAATAAATTAACTTATGGCAGGTTTAATTGTGTTGCTGCTTCTTTTGACTCGAGTAATGACATGCCAACCAAATATTCATCAACTTTTCTGGCACATTCTCTTCCTTCACTGATAGCCCAAACAACAAGGCTTTGACCACGACGCATATCACCTGCAACAAAAATCTTATTGATGGAAGTAGCAAAAGCTTTTTCTGTTGCTTTTACATTTTTGCGTTCATCCAGTTCTACGCCCAACTGCTCCAGCAAACCATCGTATTGCGGATTGGTAAAACCCATTGCCAGTAAAGCCAGTTGGCATGGAATTTCACGTTCACTTCCTGCACGTTCGGCAAACTGTCCTGGTCTCCCATCGGCACCTAAAGTCCATTCCAAATCCACAATCTTTAAAGCTTTGAGATTTCCGTTTCCATCGCCTATAAACTCTTTGGTGGCAACAGCCCATTTTCTATCAGCACCCTCTTCGTGTGAAGATGATGTTTTCAAAGTCATGGGGTATGAAGGCCAGGGCATGAATTCCGTTCTTTCCTTAGGAGGCATAGGCAACAACTCAAACTGCGTTACACTTGCTGCTTTATGCCGGTTGCTTGTGCCCACACAATCACTTCCTGTATCACCACCTCCAATAACCACCACATTTTTATTGGTTGCAAAAATATCTTCAGTATACAAGTTGCTTTCAAGTAATGCATTAGCCAGCGGATTAAGATTTGCATTCCGTTTGTTTTGCTGTTTTAAAAACTCCATGGCAAAATGCACACCCTTCAACTCTCTGCCGGGAATACTCAAATCTCTTGGCACAGTAGAACCGCCTGCTAAAACAATCGCATGATACTCACGCAGCAAATCATTCACACTTACATTCACTCCCACATTTGCGTGGCATTTGAAAACAACACCTTCATCTTCCATCAATTTGATTCTTCTGTCAACCACCCATTTCTCCAGTTTGAAATCAGGGATGCCATAACGCAATAACCCACCGGGTTTATCATCACGTTCAAAAACAGTTACTGTGTGACCGGCATAGTTCAATTGTGCAGCGGCAGCCAATCCAGCAGGACCACTACCAACAACTGCTACTTTTTTACCCGTTCGTTTATTAATTTTCTTTGGCTGTACCAATCCTTTTTCAAAAGCAATTTCAATGATATGCTTTTCGATTTCTTCAATAGCAATTGCAGGCTGATTGATACCGAGTACACAAGCGGTTTCACAAGGTGCCGGACAAATTCTTCCTGTAAACTCAGGAAAGTTATTGGTTGATGAAAGTATCGCATACGCTTCTTTCCAATCTTTGTTATACACCGCATCATTAAACTCCGGTATTATATTGCCCAACGGACAACCATTGTGACAAAACGGAACACCGCAGTTCATACATCGGCCACTCTGCTGATTTAACTTTTCATCTGTGTAACGGTTTACAAATTCATTATAATCATTCACACGTTCTTCCACACTTCTTTTTGTGGGAAGCTCTCTTGTAAATTCTAAAAAGCCGGTTGGTTTGCCCATAAACCCCTAACCCCTAAAGGGGGATATTTATGCACTCCGATAAAAGAGTGCTGTTAAAAAAATTGTTACAACGTTGATAAGAATGTTTAAAAGACTATTTACTATTACTTGGAAACTACGACCTAAGTTCTCCCTTTAGGGGGACAGAGGGTTTCAATACTTTCTTATAATCTTTCGGAAATACTTTTACAAAATTCTTCAGTTGATTTTCAAAATCATCCAGTACAAATTTGGCAACAGCGCTTCCTGTGTATTGCAAATGTTTTTCAATCATCTGTTTTAAAATTGTTGCATCTTCATCACTCACCGGGTCAAGGTCTACCATTTCTTTATTGCAATTCTTTTCAAACTTTCCTTTTACATCATACACATACGCAATACCACCGCTCATACCTGCTGCAAAGTTTCGTCCGGTATCTCCCATCACAACAACGGTTCCACCCGTCATGTATTCACAACCATGGTCACCCACACTTTCAACCACTACATTGGCGCCAGAGTTACGTACTGCAAAACGCTCACCTGCTTTACCACGGATAAATGCTTCGCCGCTTGTAGCTCCATAAAACGCCACATTTCCGATGATGATATTTTCTTCCGGATTATAAGTTGCTGTTTTATCAGGATAGATAATGAGTTTGGCACCGCTTAATCCTTTACCGAAATAATCATTGGCATCACCTTCCAACTCATGTGTAATTCCCTTTGTATTGAAGGCTGCAAAACTTTGTCCGGCTGTACCCTTATACTTGAAATGGATGGTATCATCAGGCAATCCTTCTGCACGATAAATCTTTGTAATTTCATTTGAAAGAATCGTACCTGTTGTACGGTCGGTATTTTTTATAAAAAACTCTTTTTTGACTTTTTCATTTTTACTTAATGCAGGTTGTGCGGCTTCCAATAATTTCCAATCAAGCACATCAGCAAGTCCGTGGTCTTGTTCTTCACAGTTATACAACGGCGTATAAAGTGATGCAGGCTCTTTGTAAAGGATGGGTGATAAATCAAGCTTGCTGAATTTCCAGTGATGGATGTTTTCTCTTACCTGCAAACTATCTACCTGCCCTATCATTTCATTTACGGTTCTGAAACCAAGCTCAGCCATTATTTCACGCAATTCTGTAACAAGAAACCTGAAAAAGTTTACCACATGTTCAGCATTGCCTGTAAAACGTTTTCTCAATTCAGGATCTTGCGTTGCTACACCAACAGGACAAGTATTCAAATGACACTTACGCATCATGATACAACCTTCCACCACAAGAGCCGCTGTGGCAACACCCCACTCTTCAGCACCTAGTAATGCAGCAATGGCAATATCTCTTCCTGTTTTCATTTGCCCATCTGCCTGAACAACAACTCTGCTGCGTAATTTATTTTTCACCAATGTTTGATGCGTTTCAGCCAAACCTAATTCCCATGGTAAGCCTGCATGCTTGATAGACGAAACAGGTGATGCACCCGTGCCACCATCATGACCACTAATCAACACCACATCCGCTTTTGCTTTGGTAACACCGGCAGCAATCGTTCCTACTCCTGCCTTACTCACCAGTTTTACGTTGATGCGTGCTACACGGTTGGCATTCTTTAAATCAAATATCAATTGTGCCAGATCTTCAATAGAATAAATATCATGATGCGGTGGTGGTGAAATCAACCCAACTCCCGGAGTACTATGTCTTGTTTTTCCAATCCACTCATCTACTTTATGGCCGGGTAATTGTCCGCCTTCACCGGGCTTTGCACCTTGTGCCATCTTAATTTGTAATTCATCAGCTTCTGTGAGATACAAACTTGTTACACCAAAACGTGCTGAAGCAACCTGTTTGATAGCACTACGCATGCTATCGCCATTCTCCATTTTTTCATAACGGCGTTCATCTTCACCACCTTCACCCGTATTACTTTTTCCGCCGAGACGATTCATTGCAATCGCTAATGTTGTATGTGCTTCCCAACTGATAGAACCAAAACTCATAGCGCCTGTTGCAAAACGCTTGTAAATGTTATCGGCAGGTTCTACTTCATCAATAGAAATACTCGGACGATTCCGTTTGAATTCAAATAAACTTCTGAGCGTGGCAGCTTTTTCACTCTGGTCGTTTACTGCTTTGGAATATTTTTTAAACGTTATATAATCGTTCATCCGTGTTGAATACTGCAACAGATGAATCGTAGTAGGATTGAATAAATGAAATTCACCTTTACGTTTCCATTGATAAATACCACCTACCGGTAAACGGTCAACAGGAATATCTTTTTTACTGAAAGCAAACCAGTGTTTCACTAATGCTTCTTTGGCAATCTCTTCGAGCCCGATTCCCTGTATACGACTTGTAGCCCCGGTAAAATATTTATCTACTACATCCTGATTCAAACCTAATATTTCAAATATCTGTGCGCCTTGATACGATTGCAAAGTTGAAATCCCCATCTTGCTGAAAACTTTCAACAAACCATCGCACACAGCTTTAATGTAATTGTAACGAAGCTCTTCCCATTGCAACTCTGTTTGTAATTGACCATTCACTTTCATATTACGAATACTGGCCAATGCCAAATATGGATTGATGGCAGTTGCACCAAACGCTATCAAACAGGCGAAATGATGTACTTCCCACACATCACCTGCTTCAACCACAATACCCACTTCACCACGTAATCCTTTTCTGATGAGATGATGATGTACAGCTGCTGTAGCAAGCAATGAAGGAATATTTGCATGGTCACTATCAACAGCCCGGTCGCAAAGTATCAACACCTCAAAACCATCATGTACTGCATCTTCAGCATAGCGACACAAACGTTCCAAACCTTTCTTTAAGGAATCAGGTTTCCCATCTGCACGGAAATAGGTTTGCAATGTTTTTGCCTGAAATTTTCCTGTATCAATGCTTCTGATCTTTTCCAACTCTGTGCTTGTAAGAATGGGATGTTTTAATGCTACCGTATGACAATGCATCGGATCTTCAATCAACAGGTTGCCATTATTACCAACAAAAGCCGCCAAACTCATCACCATCCGTTCACGAATTGGATCAATGGGTGGATTAGTAACCTGTGCAAATAATTGTTTGAAGTAAGAAGAGAGA
>CAYPBV010000131.1:0-7746 GCA_964409025.1 uncultured Chitinophagaceae bacterium
TCTTGAAAACCGTTGAAGTGAAAGCTTCCGGGGGTTCGAATCCCTCTCTCTCCGCAACAACCTTCAGGTCAAAAGCCGGGAGGTTTTTTTATTTCATTACATGTGGAAAGCAGTGTTTTTTCCCTAATTTTCAGCCCTCATTAGTGATTATGACCAAAGTACAATTCTACCTCCGTTTCAGCACTTCTTATGGTGAGCGTTTAAGCATTTGCGGCAATTACAGCAAACTGGGTAACGATAATACCGCTCAGGCATTGCCTATGCAGTATCTCAACAACGATTTCTGGACAGTTTCTGTTGAAATTGATGATTCTGATACGGAACTGCGTTACTTCTACTTACTGCATACAGCAAGTGGGGAACAAGTGATAGAATGGGGCGATGACCGTATGCTGCAACTCAGCGAAATAAAAGCCGATGATTACACCGTATACGATACCTGGAACCATGCAGGTGAATATGAAAATGCTTTCTTCACACAACCGTTTCAGCAAGTGCTGCTCAAGCGGAGCGAAACAGTTAAACTCAAAACGTATCGCAACGCTACACATGTCTTTCGTGTAAAAGCGCCTTTACTTAAGCCGGATGAAGTGCTTTGCATCAGCGGCAGTAACAATACTTTTGGAAGTTGGGAATCAAAAAAAGCAGTAGTACTGCAGCAGGATGGCAACTGGTGGACTTTAAAAGTAAATCTCTCAAAAGACAATATTCCTTTTGCATATAAATACGCCATACTCAATACAACTACAAAAGAAGTGGTGCAATACGAAAGCGGCAACAACCGCATGATGTATGAAGCAGCAGCCAAAAAGAAAATAACAGTGGTGCATGATGGCTTTGCACAATTGCCCAATGCTACATGGCATGGTGCAGGTTTAAGCGTTCCCATCTTTAGTCTACGCACACAAAACAGTTTTGGAGTAGGTGAGTTTACTGATATCAAATTACTGGTGGATTGGGCGGTAAACATGAAAATGAAATTGGTGCAGATACTTCCCATCAATGATACTACGGCTACGCACACCTGGATGGACTCTTATCCCTATGCCCCCATCTCTGTATTTGCATTGCATCCGCAATACCTCAACCTTGAAAGTACAGCAGGTGATGCAACACATAAAGTGATCAAATCATTGGCTAAAAAGCAAAAAGAGCTGAATGCGTTGCCTGAAATAGATTACGAAGCAGTGATGAAATACAAGTGGGAGGCAATAAAGGAATTATATGAAGAACAAAAAGCAGACATGCATGAGGATGTGCACTTCTTTGAGTTCTTTGATTTAAACCGTTACTGGCTGGTACCTTATGCAGCGTTTTGTTACTTGCGAGATAAATATAAAACTGCTGATTTCAAGCAATGGAAATCCTACAGTGAGTTTAACGAAGAAGCGCTGCAGGATTTTGTGGACCCTTCGCAAAAACATTATGATGAAATAGCCATTCATTATTTTGTGCAGTACGAATTGCATTTGCAATTAAAAGAAGCGGTGGATTATGCACATGAAAAAGGTGTGATATTAAAAGGCGATATCCCTATCGGTATTTACAGAAACAGTGTGGATGCATGGATGGAGCCTGAATTGTATAATATGAATAAGCAGGCAGGAGCGCCGCCGGATGATTTTGCCATTAAAGGACAGAACTGGGGCTTTCCCACTTACAACTGGCAACGGATGGCCGCCGATGGTTTTAAATGGTGGCGTCAGCGCTTTGAGCAGATGAGTGTGTATTTTGATGCGTTTCGTATTGATCATATTCTTGGTTTCTTCCGCATCTGGAGTATTCCTTTGGATGCAGTAGAAGGCATCATGGGTTATTTTGTTCCTGCCTTGCCGGTGCATATCAATGAGTTTGGTCAGCGTGGAATTGCTTTTGATTATGCAAGACTGTGTAAGCCTTATATTACTGACGCTGTTTTGAAAGAGTTAATGGGTAATGAGGATTATTGGCTGCATACATATCTTAATAAACAAAGTAATGGCAGCTATGAACTCAAAGAAGCGTTCAATACCCAACGAAAAGTTGAGGCCTTCTTTGATGCTATGGAAAAAACGGCTGACCATGACCGTATTCGTCATGCCTTGTATGATTTAATCAGTAATGTGATTCTCTTTGAAGTGGAAGGAAGTCAGGCGCAGCAGTTTCATTTCCGCATCAGTATGAGTTCAACTACTTCCTTTAACTATCTGGATGGAGATACAAAAGCAAAGCTGGATGATTTGTATGTGAATTATTTCTTCCGCCGCCAGGATGAGTTTTGGCGCAAAGAAGCATTGGATAAATTACCATTCTTAAAACGCAGTACCAATATGCTGATATGTGGTGAAGACTTGGGCATGGTGCCAGATTGTGTGCCCGGTGTAATGAAGCAGCTTGGTTTTTTAAGTTTGGAAATTCAACGTATGCCGAAAGATCCCAAAACAAAATTTTTCCATCCTGCAGATGCACCTTACTTAAGTGTGGTTACGCCCAGCACACATGATATGAGCACCATACGTGGCTGGTGGGAAGAAGACCGTGCTGTAACACAAAGTTTTTACAATTCACAATTAGGTCAATGGGGTGATGCGCCTTATTACTGTGAGCCGAATATTGTACGCAGTATCTTAACACAGCACTTTTATTCACCTGCCATGTGGAGTATTTTTCAGGTACAGGAGTTGCTGGGTATGAGTGCTGAGTTGCGGAGAGAAAATCCCAATGATGAACGGATTAACGTGCCTGCCAATCCCAAACATTACTGGCGCTATCGTATGCATTTGAATCTGGAAGAGTTAATTGCAAACGATGCGTTTAACAATGATGTGAAAGCTTTGGTAGAGGCGAGTGGAAGGGGGTAATATGATTTACGAATGACGTTTTAGATTTACGATTGAAGATTTGGTAGCCGTCTGACGCCCTCGTCTGACGGCCTTAATTAAACAGGTTAGAAACGTGCATCTTTGAATTTTAAAAGGCATATGAGTTTGTAGCGTACTTAAATAACTATTATCCATTATCAATTTTCCATTACTTCATGCCTCTTTCCATCCGCTATAAAGAAATCAATCTTCCTTTCCGCTATCCATTTACCATTTCCAAAGGCACCAAAACGCATCAGCCTGCACTGATTGTGGAGTTGGAGCATCGTGGTAAAACAGGCTATGGCGAAGCGCCTGCTATTGCTTATTACAATATTCCTGTAGAAAAGATGATAGCAGATTTGGAAGCAAAGAAAAAATTTGTTGAGAAATTTGCATTCACCGAGCCTGATCGTTACTGGCATTATCTGCATCACCTGTTTCCAAAAAATAATTTTCTCGTTTGTGCATTAGATATTGCTACCTGGGATATGTATGCCAAGCTCAGAGGCAAACCTTTATATCAACTCTGGAATTTAGATTACAACAAAGCACCCATTTGTGATTATACCATTGGTATAGATACAGTAGAAAAAATGGTGGAGAAGATGAATGAAAAGCCCTGGCCCATCTATAAAATTAAAGTAGGCGTGGAAGGTGATGTAGAACTGGTGAAAGAATTACGCAAACATACCGATGCTGTGTTTCGTGTAGATGCCAATGCCGGATGGACATTGGAACAGGCGCTTGAAAAAATTCCGCAGTTGAAGGAGTTAGGGGTTGAGTTGATTGAACAACCATTGGCAAAAGATGATTGGGAAGGAATGAAACGATTGTATAACGAATCACCGCTTCCGTTAATTGCTGATGAAGCTTGTGTATATGAACAGGATGTGCAAAAATGTTTTGAGCATTTTCACGGTATCAACATCAAACTCACCAAGTGCAGCGGTATTACACCAGCACTGCGTATGATAAAAAAAGCAAGAGAGTTGAACCTGCGCATTATGATTGGTTGTATGAATGAAACAACCGTTGGCTCTGCTGCTATTGCGCATCTGGCACCTTTGGTTGATTATATTGATATGGACGGACCTTTGTTACTGGCAGAAGATATCGCAACAGGGTTGACGTATGATTATGGAAGAGTGGGAGTGAGTGGTAGAGCTGGGTTGGGGATTACAACAAATTTGTTTGAATAAGAAAAAGTCAGGATATAGTCCTGACTTTTTTTATTGAATGTGTTGTGTTATATATCAATGCTCTGTTTCCCACACCAGCGCACTTGCTCCCAATATTGCCGCATCAGCTTCTTTCAAATCGCTGAAGATCACTTTCACTTTGTTTTTAAATACCTGGATCAAATTTGCTTCCATTGCCTGTACGGTTGGCTTTAAAATCAAATCGCCTGCTTTGGTTAAACCACCAAAAAGTACAATTGCTTCAGGCGAAGAGAACATCACAAAGTTGGCTAAAGCTTCACCCAAAATTTCACCTGTAAATTCAAAGATGCGGTTGGCAATGGCATCGCCTTGAATGGCACAATTGTAAACGGTTTCACTGGTGAGTTCATCAATAGTATAACTTCTCAATAAGCTTGGTGCGTCAGGTTCAGCCGTTAAAAATTCAATGGCTGTTTCCCGCACACCTGTTGCACTGGCATAGGCTTCCAGTGAGCCAAAAGCACCTGTGCCTTTATGTAATCTTCCGCCATGACGAACAATGACATGCCCCAATTCTCCTGCAAAGCCATCATGACCCACCACAATTTTTCCATCAATTACAATACCGCTTCCCACACCTGTGCCAAGCGTAATGGTAATAAAATGTTTCATCCCTTTGGCCACACCATACATCATTTCACCCATTGCAGCTGCATTGGCATCATTGGTGAGTCGGGTAGGCAAGCTAAATTTTTTCTCCACCAGTTCCGCCATAGGAATGATACCTTTCCATTTTAAGTTAGGTGCATACTCAATGGTGCCGGTGTAAATATTTCCATTGGGTGCACCCATGCCAATGCCTTTAAATTTTTCGTTGCCGCCATGATTGGCAATCATGGGCCATAAATTTTTATACAGCTCATCAATGAATTCTTCTGCATTCTCATGTGCATCGGTACGCATGCGTCCCTGTTCCAGAATGTTTCCTTTACGGTCTACAATTCCAAACTTGGTATTAGTACCGCCAATGTCTATTCCTACTGCAAAATCTTTAATCATAGTTCATTCATTATCGTATCAAAAATAACAATCAATCATTTACTCATCAACTTCTTACTAATGATTATCGGCTAACGACTTTCTGCTTCTTCTAATGTCCTCCACCGCTCACCTGTGCATCATAATCAATTCCCTGTCTTTTCAAAATTCCTTTTACTGCATAGGCAAACAATGCTAAATATGCAAAACATGCAACTGCTACCCAATAGGAAGAATGTATACCCACCAAATCTGCCAGTTTACCCTGTATGGGAGGAATAATACCGCCACCCAATATCATCATAATCAGAAATGCAGAACCTTGAGTGGTGTATTTACCCAAACCTGCAATAGATAATGAGAAAATACAAGGCCACATGATAGAGCAACACAAACCACCACTTAAGAAAGCATAGATAGAAACAGTACCAGTGGTCATTATACCAATAATCATTGCAGCTACACCCAGCACACTAAAGATTAATAAAGTGCGTGCAGGTTTATCCTGACTTATAAAGAATGCAGCTATCTGCACAGCGACGCAAACGATATAAAAGTAGAGAGGACTCATATCATATTGCGCCAATGAATTTACGCCGATGATAATTCCAAATGCTACGATGGGTACAACTACTAATAATAATTTTTTAGTATTGTTTGAAAACTCAAAAGCACTGATGGCGCCGGCCCATCGGCCAATCATCAAACTTCCCCAATACATCGAAATAAACGGTGCTATCTGTGAAGATTGATAACCGCCAAAATCTTTTTGCTTCAGCAATTCACCCAAATTACTTCCAATGGCAACTTCTACTCCCACATATGTAAAAATGCCAAGCATGCCCAATACAAGTTGCGGATATTGCATTGCTCCCCAGCCTTCGGTTTTTTTCTTTGCGCTCATATTTGCAAACAACAATCCAATTACCACAACTGCCAGTGCACCAAACAACCATTTCATACGGTATTGTTCCAATGGATGGCGTAATGCAACAATTTCATTATTTTTTTGCTCAATTGAAGTAGTTAAAGCAGAAACATCGCCCATAGTTGCTGCAACTTGTTTTTCAATTGCCTTTACTTCATCACCAAGCGTTACAATCTTAGCCGCATCTTCACTCAAATAACTTCTGAAGACTGGTGTAAAACAGATGGCTAACAAAACAGTAATAATGAGCATGGTAAGTAGTGATTTATTTTCACGCTCAATGGGTTCATCATTTATTCCTGCAGGCACTTTCTTTGAAAAACCAAACAAAGCAGCAGCGGCAATAAATAATGCTCCAACACATGTATACAGGATAATTACTTTACTCAGCGGCAATGCCTGTATTTGCTCGTCAGTAATTGCAGCGGCAGAACCAAATAAAGCCAGAGCCACTACAACAGGGCCAATAGTTGTACCAAACGAGTTTACACCACCACCCAGGTTTACACGGCTTGTGCCTGTTGCGGGGTCGCCCAGCGAAATGGCAAATGGTTGTGCACTTGTTTGCTGTAATGAAAATCCAAGCGCCACTACAAACAATCCCAGCAACATACCTGTAAAAGCATTGGCATTTACGGCCACAATCATTACTGCCGCACCAAGTGCACTGAATAATAAACCATATACAATACTCTTTTTATAGCCCCATCTACCCACCGGATCTTTACCTGCAAAAGCACCATAAATAAACAAAACGAGGGCTCCAATATAATAAGCAGTATAAAAAGCAAAGTCAATCAACTGGCTTTGAAACTGATCTAAGTGAAAATAATGCTTGCAAAACGGAATAAAAACGCTGTTGCCGGCCGCTATAAATCCCCAAAAGAAAAATACAGTAACAAGCGTGCTCAAGGCACCATAGTTGGTTGGTTGTGAAGGTTTGTTCATGACAATCGTTCGGTTAATTGAACGCTGAAAATAAAAAGAAAAGACTTCATGAAAAATTATTTGTTGTTTTTTGGCGAATCAAACATCCTTCCTATATTCAGGCATAATTCCTTCAATTTCAAATTCATGGAGATTATACATGTAAGTGCTGAATGTTACCCCATAGCCAAAGCCGGCGGATTAGGAGATGTAGTAGGCGCTCTTCCCAAATATTTAAATGAAGCGGGCCATATTGCCAAAGTGGTAATGCCCATGTACCGTACAAAATTTTTAACCAATAATGAATGGGAAGTAGTGCATAAGGGCGCTACCAATATGGGTGATTATTTTTTTGATTACACAGTCATCAAAGAACAAACCAATAAACTCGGATTTGATTTATACCTCATTGATATCTATGGATTGCTGGACCGTGATAAAGTTTATGGTTATGATGATGACAGCAGCCGTTTCACTGCTTTTCAAATTGCATTTGTTGATTGGTTGAGTGCATGGATGCACCGGCCTGATGTGGTGCATGTGCATGACCATCATACAGGGCTTATCCCCTTTATGATGAAATATTGCTACCGTTACAATCATTTAGCATCCATACCCACTGTGTTTACCATTCATAATGCACAATACCAGGGTTGGATGGGTTGGAATAACAGTGTATGGCTGCCCCCTTATGATACATGGAAAACAGGAATGCTTGACTGGCAGGATATGATCAATCCACTGGCAAGTGCCGTAAAGTGTGCTGATAAGGTAACCACAGTGAGTTGGAGTTATCTGGATGAACTGAGGTATATGAGCAATGGACTGGAAGCTTTGTTTGAGTATGAAA
>CAYPBV010000131.1:7756-9664 GCA_964409025.1 uncultured Chitinophagaceae bacterium
TGCAGCGGCATCTTAAATGGTATTGATGCCAAAGTATGGGACCCTGCTGCAGATACCTACATAAAAGATGATTACACCATTGAAACGGTACAGGCTGGTAAACTTAAAAATAAAATCAATCTCTGTGATCAGTTTGGGCTGGATGTAAACAAACCGCTCTTTGTTTTCATAGGCCGTTTGGTAGGGGAGAAGGCGGCTGATATTTTACCCCGTGTTATTGGAGATTCATTTTATTATGTGGGCCGCAAAATGAACTTTTTAATTTTAGGAAGCGGCGACCCATCAGTAGAAGCGGAGTTAAATGGCCTGATGCCCATTTCTCAAAATGATTACAGCAGCTATATTGGATACAATGAAGCCTTAAGTCATTTAATGTATGCCGGAGCCGATTTTTTATTGATGCCCAGCCGTGTGGAGCCCTGTGGTTTGAACCAAATGTATGCCATGCGTTATGGTACCATGCCACTGGTGCGTAATACAGGTGGTTTAAGGGATACGGTTAAGGACATTGGCACCGCAAACGGATATGGTTTGGTATTTGAGCATGCTGAGGTAGGAGATGTATGTCATGCCATTTGGCGTGCAGTAAATCTTTATCAGAACAAAGAACAGTTTGCTTCCTGCCGTGAGCGCATGATGAATCTGGATTTTAGTTGGGAAAAAAGTATTCAACAATACATAACTTTATATCAGTCTTTAAAATAAATTCTTCATCACATAAATAATTTTTATGACTATTTCACGCAGCACATTATCTATTATTCTTGGTGGAGGCGCAGGTTCAAGATTGTATCCGTTAACTGCCAGCCGCAGTAAACCTGCTGTACCTATTGCAGGCAAGTACCGTTTGGTTGATATTCCCATCAGCAATTGTATTAACAGCAATATCAACCGCATGTTTGTGTTAACACAGTTCAACAGTGCATCGCTCAATAAGCATATAAAAAATACGTATCATTTCAGTGCTTTCAGTACAGGTTTTGTTGATATACTCGCAGCTGAGCAAACGCCGGACAATCCGGGCTGGTACCAGGGCACAGCTGATGCGGTGCGGCAATGTATGCGTCATGTACACCAGCATGATGCAGATTATATTCTGATTTTGAGCGGCGATCAGTTGTACCAGATGGATTTTCAAAAAATGATTGATGATCATATTGCCCGTGGTGCCGACATCAGCATCGCCACAATTCCTGTAGGTGATAGAGACGCCCCTGAGTTTGGTATTTTAAAAAGTGATGAGCAGAGTATGATTACATCTTTTATTGAAAAACCAAAGAAAGAAGTTTTGGGTGATTGGGTGAGCGATACCGGAGCAGAAATGCAACGCATGGGACGCAACTATCTGGCATCAATGGGTATTTACATCTTCAACAGAAAATTGTTGCTTGAGTTGCTGATGGAAGAACATAAAGATGCTACTGATTTTGGAAAAGAAATTATTCCATCTTCCATTGATAAATACAAAGTAGCCAGCTATCAATATGATGGTTACTGGACTGATATTGGAAATATCTATTCTTTCTTTGAAGCCAATCTTGCATTAACAGCGGAGATTCCTGATTTTAATTTGTTTGATAATGCCAAGCCGGTGTACACACGTGCACGCATGCTGCCTCCTGCAAAAATCAGCGGTACTACCTTAGAAAGAACAATTATTGCAGAAGGTTCAATTATTCTTGCGAGCAGAGTGGAGAACAGCGTTATAGGTATCCGTACACGCATTGGTCATGGCACTACTGTTGTAAGCAGTTATATTATGGGTACAGATTATTATGAAACGCTTGAAGAAATGCTGCATGCAGCAGAACGTGGTGTTCCTAAAGTGGGAATAGGTGAGCGTTGTTACATAAAGAATGCCATCATTGATAAAAATTGCCGTATAGGTAATGATGTACGTATTAATGG
>CAYPBV010000132.1:0-721 GCA_964409025.1 uncultured Chitinophagaceae bacterium
GATAGCAGGTTCATTCCATTCCAAAACCTGCCATACAATTCCGTTTAACTTTCGTTCCTTAGCTTCAACTATTAATTGATCCATCAGCAATTTGCCAATGCCTTTTCCTCTTGCTTCTTCTGTAACCAAAATATCTTCTAAATACATGCGTTGACCTTTCCATGTAGAGTAGCGGATGTAGTAAAGTGCAAATCCAAGAATGATTTCATGATTATCATTGGCTTGCTTTCCCTCTCCTCCGGAGAGGGAGTTGGAGGGTGAGGTCGCTACAAAAGCCCACCATACAGGCTTTTCGCCAAAACCACTTTCTTCAAAGTGCTCTAATGTAACAGTTACTTCCTGCGGCGCTTTTTCATACAAGGCCAGTTCGTTTACCAGTTCTAACAAACGGGCGCAATCTTCTTTAACCGCTTTTCTTATTTGTATGCTCATCATCTTATTTTCTGGTTGCTTTAAATGTTCCGTTTGGCTGAATAGAGTATAAGGCGGTTACTTTTCCATCCGTATCTTTTTCAAACCGTACACTGAAACCGCTTGCAATTTTTAAGTTGAAGATGTTTTCTTTTACGGGTACCAATTCATATTCCGGCTGACCGGGAACAAACATCATCAATGTGTTTTCACCTTTAATAAAAATTTTAATGGTTGTACCTGAAAGTTCATACTCTCCAACCAACTTTTCCAAATCATCTTTCTTTACATCAATAGTTGTTACTTCTTT
>CAYPBV010000132.1:731-9578 GCA_964409025.1 uncultured Chitinophagaceae bacterium
ACAGAAGCTTCCAGCGGAAGTTTGAGTGATTCGATTTCACCTTTTACATTAATGGTAAACAAACCTTTCATGGCATTCTCTTCATCAATGTCTGCTTCCTCGGCTGCAAAAGCAAAGTTGAAATAATCGTAGTGGTAATGATCGAGTTTAAACTTTAATCCATTGTACGTTCCTTTCAGCGAATCCTTATCCTGGTAGATGGTAATAGACCCATAACCATCATTTTTATAAACACCTGTATAGTCAACAATAGAATGTGATGGTTTGGTTCCCTTTTTTTGTTGTGAACTGTCTTTCTTCATTAAATCTTTTGCAGCAGCTTTAGCTTTTTCAATATCTGTTTTGCGAAGTTGATGCCAGTCACGGAATTTTAATCCAAGCATACGGTCAACTATCGTGTTACGGATGATGGCTGGTAATGGTGAGCCGTTTTGATTTACTGATACAAAAACACCAATACTGTCAGTGGGAAAAAATGATGTACTGCTGCTGAAACCATCAATATTGCCACCATGCTCCACTCTGTAATGACCACGATAGTTTGCAAGAAACCATCCCATTCCGTAATTGCTGAAAAACACATCGCTTTGTTCTTTGGTGGGCAAACCGCCACCAATGATCATTTGTGAGCTGATAGCTTGTGAATAATAAGCGGGTGAAATGATTTCTTTGCCATTAAACTTGCCACCATTGATCCACAGCATCACCCAATTAGCCATATCCTTTGCATTGGAGTTGATGGAACCTGCAGGGCCCATCGCATCAATGTTCATAAATTTCATCTTTATAATTTTGCCTTCATCTTCCCGATAACCAAAGGAAAAATCAGGCGCTTTTTGATGGTCATTCATGCTGGTGTTACTGGCTGTCATACCCAGCGGTGTAAAGATTTTTTCTTTGATAAGCTCTTCCCATGTTTTTCCGCTCAGTTTTTCTGCCAGTACTCCCTGTGCTAAAAACATGAAGTTGTTATACTGCCATGTTTGACGAAGCGGAGCACTTGGTTCAAAATAACGGATGGCGTAGATTAAACTGTCTCTTTTTGTTTTGGCACTGTACCATACTAAATCATGCCGTGGCAAACCTGTGCGGTGGCACATCATATCACGTGTGGTGATGTTATTCGTCATTTCATCTTTAATAAAACGTAATTCAGGCAAATACAAATTCACTGGTTTATCTAAATCTAATTTGCCATCTTTCAAGGGAAAACTGAGCAATGAAGAAGTAAAGGCTTTGCTACAACTGCCAATGGCAAACAAAGTATTGTCTGTTACAGGTACTTTGTTTTCATAGTCTTTATAGCCATATCCTTTTGCCAGTAACACTTTATTTTTTTCAACTACGGCAATGGTAATACCTGCCACATGCCATTCTTTTAACATGCGGTTGATAAATGTATCAAGGCCGGCCAAACGTTTATCTGTTGTTTGTGCCTGTGTTAATTGCAGTACTGCAATGGCAAGTAAGAAGAAGCAAATTTTTCTCATAACAATTATTTAATGATCTATTGGTTGTTGCTTAATGCAAATAGTTACAACGAACGTTGAGATTTTTTAAACTGAAGCGAGTGCCTGTTCAAAATCAGTAATCAAATCTTTTACACTTTCAATGCCTACAGAAACACGCAATAAATTATCGGGTGTTAAGGAAGCATCACCCTCTACTGATTTACGGTGCTCCACTAAACTTTCTACACCCCCTAAACTTGTAGCATGTGCAAAGAGCTTTAAGTTGGATGCCAGTTGTAATGTTTCTTCCCGTTTGCCTTTCACCAGTATGGAAAGCATACCACTGTAACCATTTCTCATTTGTTTTTTGGCAACTGTATGTTGCGGATGTGAAAGCAAACCCGGATATAAAACCGTTTGAATTTTTGGATGTGTTTCTAAATACTGTGCTAACTGCATTGCATTACAGGCATGTACATCCATGCGTGCAGTAAACGTAGCCAAACTCCTGCACAGCAACCAGCAATCATGCGGTGAGGGTACCGCACCCCCGTACTTCTGCACATTTCTGATAAACTCATAACGTTCATCTGTTGTTTTAAAAATCAATGCACCACCAAGTATATCACTATGACCGCCCAAGTATTTAGTGGTGGAGTGCAACACGATATCTACACTCAGTTCCAATGGTTGTGTGTAGTAGGGTGTTGCCCATGTATTATCAGCCACCGTAAAGCAATTGTGTTGTTTGGCAACAGCAACTACGGATTCAATATCAGTTACTTTAAGCAAGGGATTGGAAGGTGTTTCCATCCAAATCAATTTCGTATTGGGTTGAATGGCTGCTTGCAGTTGATTCAGATCTGTTAAATCAACTTTGGTATAAGTTAATCCAAAGTTTACAAACAGGTGGCTGATGATATTATACATAGAAAAATAAGCATCATCAGGCATAATAATGTGGTCGCCCGTTTTCAAACTTTGAAATACAGCAGTGGCAGCAGCAAGTCCTGATGAAAAACTAACACATGCGGCACCATGTTCCATCAACGTCAGCTTTTGTTCCAATGAATGACGGTTGGGATTGTCATAACGTGAATAGATATAACCCTGCGGAAAACTTAATTCGTCTTCACCTCTTTCAAATGTTGTGCTGAGTACAAGCGGTGGCGTAACCGCTCCGCTTTCATGTTTTACATTGCTTTCATGTATGAGTCGTGTTGCTAAATCCATGCTGTTGTTTTGATGGTTAAATGTAAGGAAACTTAAAGTGCCGAATGACCTGACAGGTTAATAAAATTGAAGCTGTGAAGATTTAATTTTTAAGCCAGAACAGAAGAAGCAAGCCTGTCAGTGTCAAACAGGGCTTTTTCATTCGACGCTGACAGGTTATGTACTTAATTCAAATTTGATTATTTAATTTATACAGATTGATTGTGTTTAACCTGTCAGGTCCTGCGTTTAATAATTTCTTAATTTGTGTATTAAACAAAGGATATGTTGCAACTCTTAAAAGATTATGCTGCTTATAATGCATGGGCCAATCAAACCCTCACTGATGCTATTTTAGAAATGGATGAGCACACGCATCAGCAAATTGTAAAAAGCAGTTTTCCTAATTTGTATGCTACTGTTTTGCACATGTGGGATGCAGAGAGCATCTGGTGGCAGCGGATGGAAGGCCATGTACAATTACTAATACCAAGCAAAGAATTTAACCCAACCATGAAAGAAGCAGTAAACGGTTTACTGAATCAAAGTGGTGAATGGAGTAATTGGATGAGCCGTGTTACAGAAGAACAATTGCAACGGAATTTTGACTATAAAAATTTCAAGGGTGAAGCCTTTACTTCATGCGTTTGGCAGGTGGTGCATCATTTGTTTAATCATGGCACCTATCATCGTGGACAATTGGTAACAATGATGCGGGAACTGGGAGTAACAGTTATTCCATCAACAGATTTTATTTATTGGTATCGCAGGATAAGATAATGAGCTTTAGTTAAACCTGATAGTTTTTTATCAATAGCCGTACTGATTATCGTCATTTCCATTCAAAGCTATTCATTCTATGTTGCATGGTTATAAATCATCAACATGCCAACCAAAGTTTTAAGTGATATTGAAATTGCACAATCTGCCTCTATTGAGCATATCAAAAAAATTGCAGCATCACTTCAGATTAAAGAAGTTGATTTGGAGTATTACGGTAAACATAAAGCCAAACTTCCCCTGCATTTAATTAATGAAGAAAAAATAAAACAGCATCACCTTATTCTTGTCACCGCTATTACACCCACACCTTTGGGCGAAGGCAAAACAACTATTTCTATCGGCTTAACCGATGGCTTGAATCATATTGGTAAAAAGGCTATTGCTGTATTGAGAGAACCATCACTCGGTCCTGTGTTTGGAGTGAAGGGTGGGGCAGCAGGCGGTGGTTATAGCCAGGTGATTCCTATGGAAGATATTAATCTGCATTTTACGGGTGATTTTTCTGCTATTGAAAAAGCAAATAACCTGTTAGCTGCTTTGATTGATAATAACCTGCAAAGCAAAACACGATCACTTAATCTTGATCCACGTACTATTGTGTGGAAACGTGTGATTGATATGAATGACCGTGCACTCCGTAACATCATCATTGGTTTGGGTGGCACCGGTGATGGAATGCCACGTCAGGATGGATTTAATATTACTCCCGCATCTGAAATCATGGCCATACTTTGTATGAGTAAAGACATGAATGATTTAAAACGAAGATTGGGAAATATCTTCATTGGATTTACTTATGAAAATCAACCCGTATTTGCAAGGGACTTACATGCAGTAGGAGCGATGGCGGTGTTATTGAAAGATGCTATCAAACCAAATCTTGTACAAACGCTGGAAGGCAGTGCAGCTATCTTACACGGTGGTCCGTTTGCAAGTATTGCACAAGGAACCAATTCCATTCTTGCAACAAAAATGGGATTGAGTTTAAGCGACTATGTTGTAACAGAAGCAGGCTTCGGTGCCGATCTTGGCGCTGAAAAATTCTTTAACATCAAATGTGTTTCATCAGGATTACTGCCTGAAGCTGTTGTGCTGGTTGTAACGGTAAAAGCGTTGCGTTACCATGGCGGTGCGTTGAAAGAGGAATGGAATACACCATCTGTTGAGAAAGTAGAAAAAGGATTACCCAACTTACGAAAGCATATCGAAAATCTGCAGTTGTTTGGTATGCGTCCTGTAATCGCCATCAATCACTTTATACATGATAGTGATGAAGAAATAAAACTCATTCAGCATGAATGCAGAAGTATGGGAATTGAAGCCATTGTTGCCGATGCATGGGCAGATGGTGGCAAAGGTTGTGCAGCACTGGCCTCTGCAGTAGCAACATCCATCAGCAAAAGCGAAAGTCATTTTCATACACTGTACAAATGGGAAACAAGTATTGAAGAAAAAATTCAAAACATCGCTTCAAAAATTTATGGCGCTGCTGCTGTTGAATACACACCTAAAGCTAAAACACAACTGAAGAAAATCAAATCGCTGGGTTTTGACCATATGCCTGTGTGCATCGCTAAAACACCAAGAAGTTTTAGTGATGATGAAAGCAAGCGTGGCAGACCTGAGAACTTTATTGTAACCGTTCGTGAGTTTGAATTTGCGGCCGGTGCAGGATTTGTAATTCCTTTGTTGGGTGATGTTATGCGGATGCCAGGTTTACCGGCAGAGCCAAGCGCTGAAAAAATTGATATTGATGAAGCCGGCAGAGTTACGGGATTGTTTTAATTAATCTACTCTTATCCTTCTCAATTTTATATTCCCGTTTACGATCGGTTGCACCGCAATAAAAACAGTTTTTGTTAACTCCCGGATTAATTCAAAATCCAGAGTTTCAATTTCATCAGTTGGTTGATGATAATATCGGTCATTATCCGGCGTTGCTGAAATGGTATGCGCAGGAATTCTTTGAAGCGCAAACGGGTAATTATCACTTCTTAAAAAAAACTGAACAACAGGGGCATTTCTTTTAAAGTAGTTTTTACCAAACTTTTCTTTGTTAAGCATCAATAATTCTTTGTTCATTACACTTTGTACATCGCCATACTCAGCGCCTGACATATAAATGATATTTTTATATGAACGGCCCACCATATCAAAATTAATAACCGCCCGAACCCTGTTTTCATCAATGGTATTTACAAAAGCCTCTGAACCTTTTAACCCCAGTTCTTCACCGCTAAAAGCAATAAACAAAATGGTGCGTTCCGGTTTTGTTTGTGTAAAGTAGGAGGCTAGCTGTAAAAGCAATGCAGTGCCGCTTGCATTATCATTAGCACCATTATAAACAGAATCTTTTTTGCTTTTAATTTTTCCCAGGTGGTCATAGTGTGCAGAAAAGATGACGAGTTCATCAGGTTTACTGCTGCCCGGTATATATCCGATAACATTGATCGCTTCATATGTATCCCACGGGCTGAGTTTGCCATAGTTCATAAAATAACCATCATTATTTTTTACCGGTTGCAGTCCGATGCTTTTCATTTGCTCAGCTATAAAATATGCAGCTTTCATCATCCCTTCTGTACCTGTGGCACGGCCCTGCATTGAGTCATGTGCTAATGCAGAAACATATTCCTTGATGAGAACGGGTTGTTGAAAAATAGTATCAAACTTTGATTGAGAATAAGAACAAAAACAATAAAGACTAAATGATAAAGTACAGATGGTAAATCGGAGCATTGTAAATAAATTCAAACAATATAAGGGCAATAGCTAAAATGAAAACGTTTTCTTTAAAATTTTAGATTTGATTTTTCCTTTTACACTTTGTTGTTTTACGAATTTATTTTTGTTGAAATACCAGGTAATCACTTCGGATGATTGCGGGTCAACAATAAAGTATTCTTTAACCCCAAACTTTTCATAAATCGCTTTTTTCACTTCAGTGTCATGCTTTTTATTTCCGGGTGAAAGGATTTCAATTAATAAATCAGGTGCACCTTTGATTTTGCCTTTGTTTATGATGCCAAGATTGGCTTTGCTGATAAAAATAATATCTGGCTGTAAGGCGTTTTTTTCGTCAAAGAAAACATCCATAGGTGCAGTAACACATTCGCCTAAATTAGTTGACTCTGCAAATAAAGAAATTTCTCTTGCAAGCTTAAGGCTTACAGATTGGTGGTAATAATCAGGTGTTGGTGACATATAAATAGTATCATTAATAAGTTCTGCTAAAGTACCTTCCGGCAGCATCATGTATACTTCCATTCCCGAACGGGGAGGTGTTTGATATTTTCTTTTTGCTAATCCCATTCTGCTAATTTACAAAACTCTTTTAAGTAATAAAAAAGCGATTGCTCTCACAACCGCTTCAACTTCGTACTTCGTATTTCGTACCTCGTACTTCTTACCTGGCATCATACGCCCACTTTACCCATGTAGCGCCCCATGTAAAACCACCGCCAAAAGCTGCAAGTACTATATTGTCACCTTTTTTTAATTGGTTTTCCCACTCCCACAAACAAAGCGGAATGGTAGCAGCCGTTGTATTTCCGTAATTGCCGATATTGATCATTACTTTTTCTTTCGGCAATCCCATTCTGCTGGCCGTAGCATCAATAATCCGTAAGTTGGCCTGATGGGGTACCAGCCATGCTACATCTTCTGCTTTCAAATTATTACGTTCCATCAGCTCTGCACTCACATCAGCCATACCCTTAACTGCAAATTTGAACACACTTTGTCCTTCCTGATACGCAAAGTGTTCACGGTTGGCCACTGTTTCCATACTAGCAGGTTTTAAACTGCCACCTGCTTTCATATGCAGAAAGTTTTTACCGCTGCCATCTGTTCTTAAAATTGAATCTTTAATTCCATAATCTTCTTTGTTGGGTTCCAGTAACACACAGGCAGCACCATCACCAAATAAAATACAGGTATTACGATCAGTATAATCTACAATGGCACTCATTTTATCAGCTCCTACTACTACTACGTTTTTATACCTGCCACTTTCAATATATGATGCCCCTGTAGTTAATGCAAACAAAAATCCGCTGCAGGCCGCACTCAAATCAAATCCCCAAGCATTTACAGCGCCAATCTTATCGCACACAATATTTGCTGTAGCAGGAAACACCATATCCGGTGTAACAGTGGCCACAATCAGGCAGTCAATTTCTGCAGGGGTAATGCCACGCTTCTTACATAATTCCAATACCGCCGGCGCTGCCATATCGCTGGTGGCCAGTCCTTCACCTTTTAAAATTCTACGTTCACTTATACCGGTGCGGGTGCGTATCCATTCATCGTTAGTGTCCACCATTTTTTCCAAATCAAAATTGGTAAGCCTGTCTTCAGGAACCCATCCCGCCACAGCGGTTATAGCAGCAGTTATTTGATTGCTCATGAATTCTGTTTAATTTTTTAAGGCAGCAAAAATACATGAATTTGCATCAATCCTTTTTTCCTCTATTTTCGCCACATGCTCGCATACCTTAAAGGAAACTTTACACTTAAAACCCCCACAGTTGTTCATGTTGAATGCCAGGGCGTGGGTTATGAAGTTCAGGTAAGTCTGAACACTTACGCTAAAATTCAGCAACTCAGTGAAGGTCTGTTACATACACTTCTTATTATCAGAGAAGATGCTCACATTTTGTATGGCTTTTTTGAACGGTCAGAAAAAGAGGTATTTCAGCAACTTATCAGTGTATCCGGTGTGGGTGCAGCTACAGCACGTGTGATGTTGTCATCACTGCAACCTGTGGAAATTATAAATGCCGTGCTTTCAGGCAATGAAAACCTGCTGGAAAGCGTTAAAGGTATTGGAAAAAAAACTGCCCAGCGTATTGTGCTGGAGCTCAAAGATAAACTCTCAAAAAACTCAGCAGATGGTAATATTTCTACACTGAATCACAATACTTTAGAGCAGGAAGCGTTAACAGCATTAACTGCTTTGGGTATTGCCAGAAATGCCGCCGAGTCAGCCATAAAAAAAGCCCGCCAATCAGATAATAACCTGACAAGGGTAGAAGAACTGATAAAAGCAGCATTGAAATGTATGTAAAACCAAAAACCTGATTTGCTGAGACTTTGAGACTGTTGCAATACACCATATTCCGGAAAAAGGCATTAATTCTTGCAATATGCTTATGCTTAACTGCATTTGGATTTGCATTTCCTCATTTAAAGGATACTGTTCCTTCCGTTGATACTTCTTTACGTTTTCCATTGGTTGATCGCAGGGGTGATGCATTTAACTATCCCAAAACCAATAACCCGTTTGATTTAAATAAACCCGGCAGTATTTCTGATTCCATCGTTTATGATGCTGCCACTAAACGTTACTTCATTTACGAAAAAATTGGCCGCAGTTGGTACCGCAATCCCACCTATCTCA
>CAYPBV010000133.1:0-9492 GCA_964409025.1 uncultured Chitinophagaceae bacterium
ACTTCTTGCATCATATCCTTTTAATACCAATGAATAAATTTTTTGTTTGCTGAAACGAAGCTGATAGGTTTTGGCAATGCTACTGTTAATTTTCCGTTTGATTTTAACTGTTATTGTTGAATCGCCGGAAATGGGAAAGAAGGTTCCAAATGTTTCCAGTTGTGCCTGATTGAATTTTCCGAAATATGAAAGGTTACCAATAAGTAAAGAATCATTAGCAGGATTTACTTTACTGTTGGTTATTACTTCCAGGGAATCAATATCAGGACTAACATGAATCAGCCTGAAATATGCCCTGTTTCTTAATCCTGCAGTGTCTAAGTTATCTTTTACAAAAAAATATTTTACACGTGAACTGATGGCTGAATCACAAATAAAAAAACTGTAATTCAACCCATTATTGGCATATAACCAATTCGCAATTTCATTAGTACCTGCTCTGAGTTTGTAATTGTGAAAACCGCTATCAATAGTGATTGCATTAGTCGATGCTGTTAATCCTGTGAGATAATTAAATGTTCCCAACTCCTTTAAGTTCTGCAAAAAGCTAATGCCATTGCTGTTAGGCGATGCATTAACTACTACCACGCTTGCGGTAGTGCTGCGTACAATATCTTTTTTACAGGCATATAAAAAAACACTAATCAAAAAGATGCTGCTGTATATACTATTCTTTGACAAATTCATAATCAGGAAATGCTTTTCAAAAATTGATTGCTTTGTTTTTTATGGACTAAAATCCGTACCGGCCAACCTACCTCACTCCTTCCACTGCTTAATCTCTTAGCCCTACTTTTCATATTGAATTTTAAACCTGCTCAAATCAGGTACCACTTTTCGCTCACGTTTCATTTCATAATCATAAATTAAATTACCCAGGTTTTCTAAAAAAGGATTGCCCACTTCATCAAAATCATACTTATCGTCGTTCAAAATACCATCGTTGTTACAGTAAATGGTAGCGCTCAGCATAAACTCAATATTCTTTTCAAAGTCAACGATATAAGCAACATCAGTTAAAAAACCGTAGGCCCACCCCACTTTATTAAAGATGCGGATGTGCTTGGGCATGGCCGTTTTCTTTTGTGTGCCAAACATGAAAAATTTCACATAGCTGTCGTAATGCTCCACCAAATCATAATCAGGGTAGTTGGTTTCACTTGGCAACTGGCTCATGTATTGATACAAAAACCGGTAATCATCTTCTGTAAAATTGAACCGTTGGTTTTTGGGAACTGATTCAGGAAAAATAACAGAACGAAGTACCTGATGCAAATCGGTTAAATAGAATCGGTTTTTACGGCTGAAGTTGAATGGCTCATTAATCAATTTATCGCCACTCATGTAGCCTTTCCCTACAAAATCATTGCGCAGCAGGTATTGGTAGCTGCTGTTTGCGTTGGGCTGCTGGTATAAAATACGCCCGGCACTATCTCTGAAACTGATGGGGTTGGTATTTCGCTGCTGGTCTTCCGGCATGCTCACAGCGAGGCGGTGCAGAATTTGTGCCTCAGGGTATCCTTTTGCTTTCAGTTGATCATTGATGTACTGCTGACCTAAAAATTCATACAATCTGTTGCTGGCGTCATTATCACTAACCAAAAAGAGTTTTTTGATATAATGTTCCAATGTGGGCCTACCATCAATACTGGTGGGATCATTGTAAACAGCCGTTTGACCGGCATAGATTTTTTCAGTTATCAAAGTAGCATTTCGGCTGATTTTCAAATTATTGAGCTTTTCCAGTGCTAAAAAAGCGATGGGCATTTTAACGGTAGATGCCGGGTAGAAATAGAGGTCTTTTTTAACGTTGAAATGGTAATCCGTAAAATGCGGACGGTTCTTTTTATCCCTGTTTATCTGTGTGTATACAATTTGAATCCGCAGGCTGTCACGGTTGTTGAGGGCATTGGCAAAAGCCGGTTTTCCTGTCATTAATTGCTCCAAAAGATTATCTTTTGAAACTGCACTTTGAGGGGCTTTGCAACTTTCAGAAACGGAAATCATGAGGAGTACAATTACAAGAAAAAGGGATATTCTGAGCATGCCCAAAAATAAGTGATTCAGCCTTGTCCAATTCACAAAAAACAGAGGAAAAACTCACCCATTCAGGCTGTTCGCTTTCAACCCATTTCCCCTATCTTTGCCCGCCTCGTGAAGCAGGGTGCTGCACGGGAAATACGTATTTAAAAGAAACCCAAATTAAATTTTATTATGGCACTGAAAGGTTTGGTAAGGTTTTTTGCGATTATGCTGATCTTGATATCGCTTTACCAATTGAGCTTTACATGGATTGTAAGAAATTTTGAAAACAAGCAACTCGACAAAGCAAAGCGCTTTGTAAAAACCAACTTTGGAACTGCTTCTAAAGAAACACAGGATTCAGCTATCAATGCTGTTTACCGTCGCTACTTAGACAGCTTAAAAGAGAAACAAATCATGAACGTTCCTCTTTTGTATTCCAAACTTACCTATCAAAAAGCAGCTGAACAGGAGTTGAACCTTGGTCTGGATTTGCAGGGTGGTATGAACGTTACCCTGGAAGTAGGGCTTGATGGACTTATCCGCTCCATGAGTAACAATCCAAAAGATGCTACACTCAACAAAGCATTGGAAAGAGCTACCCAGCAAAAAGCAAACAGTGATGCAGACTATGTAACCTTGTTCTTAAGTGCTTTTAAAGAAATTAATCCCAATGGTAAACTGGCAGGTTTCTTTGCAGGGGCATCACAAAACAGCCGTGTAAAAGTTACTTCTACTGATGCTGAAGTAATCAGCATTATTCGTGAAGAAGCCAATCTTGCCGTTAAAAGAACCTACGACCGTTTAAGTGCACGTATTGATCAGTTTGGTGTGGCACAGCCCAATATAAATCTTGATCAGAATAAAGGTATCATTAACGTAGAACTGGCGGGCGTGCAGGATAATCCTGAGCGTGTACGCAAGTATTTGCAAGCTACTGCTAATCTTGAATTTTGGGAAACCTATTCAGTTGACAACAATTTTTACATTCAATACATTACTCCTGTTGACATTAAGTTGAAAGACTATCTTAATGGCATTAAATCAACTGACACTACAAAGGTTGAAACAAACACAGTTGCAAACACACCCGATACTTCAAAAACAAAAACGCCGGCCTTACCCGGTGCAAACGCAAAAACCGGAAATGACAATGCGTTTTCCAGTTTGTTTCAGCAACCCGGTGGCACCGTAAATCCAAGCTCAATGGCTACTGTTGGATTTGTGTTGGTAAGAGATACAGGCAAGTTTAATTCATATCTGAATCTGGATGCAGTACGTGCAACTCTGCCCTCTGATCTCCGTTTTTACTTTGGGGCAAAGCCTGTAAAAAATAAAGCGGGTGAAAGTTTGCTGGAAGTATTTGCTATTAAAACAGTTTTAGGCACTGATAAACCAAAGTTGAGCGGTGAATCAGTAATTGCAGCCGGACAGGATGTGGATGGCCGTAATGGTGAAGTACAGGTTACGATGGGTATGGATAACAAAGGCGCACGCCTCTGGGAAAAATTAACCGGTGATAATGTGGGCCGTGCCGTTGCCATTGTGTTAGACAATTATGTGTACTCTGCTCCCCGTGTAAATCAGGCCATTGCCGGTGGCAACTCAGTCATCAGCGGAAGCTTCAGTATTCAGGAAGCACAGGACTTAGCTAATATTTTAAAAACAGGTAAACTACCGGCTCCGGCAAAAATTGTACAGGAACAAACTGTAGGGCCCACTCTTGGTGCAGATGCCATTAAAGGCGGTGCTATGTCCTTCATCATTTCATTTGTAGTTATTTTCTTACTCATGCTGGTGTATTACAACACAGGTGGGTGGGTTGCAAATATTGCATTGATTTTAAACTTACTCTTTACAGTGGGTGTACTCAGCTCACTCGGTGCTACATTAACTGCTGCGGGTATTGCCGGCTTAGTTTTAACCATTGGTATGGCCGTAGATACGAACGTAATCATTTTTGAACGTATCAAAGAAGAATTAACAAAGGGCAAAAGTTATCAGTTGGCAGTAGAAGATGGTTATAAGCGTTCACTCGCACCGGTACTGGATGCGCATGTAACTACACTGTTAACTGCAATCATTCTATTTTACTTTGGATTAGGCCCTGTACTTGGCTTTGCTACAACCCAAATCATTGGTATCCTTCTTTCATTGTTCTGCGGAATCCTTGTATCAAGATTGATTACTGATTTCTGGACAAACAAAAAACGTCACTATGAATATTTTACCGGCATCAGCCGCCGCATTTTTAAACATGCAGCTTACAAATTCATTGAGTACAGAAAGATAGCGTATGGTATTTCAGTTGTGGTATTACTCCTTGGTATTGCATCTGTGTTTAATGGTTTTGACTATGGTGTGGAATTTAAAGGTGGACGCAGCTTTACAGTAAAGTTTGATAAGCCTGTTAATAATGATGCAGTACGTAATCAACTTCACAACACAATGGGCAGCTATCCTGTTATTAAAACAGTAGGCGCTGCTAATCAATTAAACATTACAACTGATTATTTAATTGACAAACCGGGACAGAGTGTAACAGCAGAAGTACAGCAAAAACTTTATGAAGGTTTGCAACCCTTCTTACCTGCAGGCACAACAGCTGAGCAATTTGATAAAGAATTCAAGCAAGGTTCACAAACTGTATTGCCCACCATATCTGATGACTTGAAGAAAGGCGCCTTATGGGCAACCATTGTTTCCCTGCTTGTAATTACAGCATACATCTTCATCCGTTTCCGTGACTGGAGATATTCAGTAGGTACTATTGTAGCCTTGCTGCACGATGTATTGGTTACCTTAGCAGTATTCTCTTTCTTAAAAGGTGTAATGCCTTTCCCATTGGAAATTGATCAGCACTTTATTGCAGCCGTGTTAACGGTGATTGGTTTCTCTATGAATGATACGGTAATTGTATTTGACCGTGTGCGTGAGTACAGCCGCAGCATGTTTGGTCAAAGCAAAACAGTAATCATCAATAAAGCCATTAACGATACGCTGGCACGTACCATCATGACATCATTAACCGTATTCTTAACCCTCTTAATCCTCTTCATTTTTGGTGGCGAGGTAACAAGAGGTTTTGCGTTTGCGATGTTAATTGGTGTTGTTACCGGTACCTACTCTTCTATCTTTGTAGCTGCTCCTATCCTGGTTGACTTTGCAAAAGACAAACCATTAGGTGAGCCTGAAAAAGATAAGACACTAGCAAAAGCGAGACATTCAATCAGCTAATTTGTCGAATATATTTTTTACAAAACCCCTGATTTTTCGGGGGTTTTTATTTGTATATAAATCAAGCAAAAGAACACAACCACAGCGTAAGAAATCCCTTATACAACAAATTATTTAATCTTAGTTTGTATCGGAGCAAAAGCAACCATTCTGAAATTTTGGAAATGTCTCCCTCGTCAACATGACGGACTACTATTATGTTAGTTTATAAAAAATTGTAAACGCAGTTTTCAATTCTGCAATCATCCAATCAACAACACGCCGTCATTTGGAACGAAGCCCTGAGCACTTTTACAATTAATACGATCTAACGGCGGAGTAAGAAATCTCGGGATGATAAGCCGGCTTCATTTAGTTCGTTCAGCATCAAACTTAATCAAACCCAACAACCATCCTCACTCCTCCCGAAACCCGTTCCAATACCTTGTAGCTTTGTTAAATACCCAATAAGTATCATTGCTGAATGAGAAATTAAAAAATGTTTCAGGAGTAAAACTCAGAGGCAACTTTACAATACGGGTCATGTAACCTGTTTTGATATTGTACAGTTCTACCTGCTTCCTGCTTACATTCAACAGCCCGATTTCTGCTGCTTTATATCCCGTATAAATTATTGAACGGAAATTGTAGATGGCTTCAAAATCAGTTAACGCTATTTTAGAACCATCATCCGCACTTTTTTGACCGGGGTAAATTCGTATTGTTTTGTTCAGGGGAGCACCGGCCGTTGAGTAACATTCAATAGAAGTACCAATGAGAAACAGCACTTCATTCTCTTCTGTATTCAAAACGCCGGGACTGTGATCATCCGGTTGGTTTTTGCCCGGTCTGAACACATCGATTCCGTAGGGTATTCCATCTTTACCCATTTCATAATTGAACCAGCCAAAATCTTTATACCCGTTGCCACTGATGTTTTTTGTTTTGGGATTGTACCAAAGCCCCCTGATGTCCATTCGAGTTGTTGATTCAGCCGGAGAAACAATAGTGCCGCCTTCCTGAAAAATAACCAATGGAAATTCCTTATTCCCTGTTTGAGCTGCATAATACAGTTTTTCTTTTGGGTGATATACAACAGCACCACCATTGGCACCACCTTCGGGTATTTTAATTTCCATCACCTTTCGGGTACTGCTTATCTTAGTACCGCCTCCATCATCAGCATTTGTTCTGTTACCGGAAGCAGATGCTAAAGATGCAGTAGCAATGGAGTTGGCCGCATTTCTTTTTTGTGCTCCTGTTTCAATTACTGATATTATAAGCAAAAGAAAAATGAAAGGTTTAAGCATCTGTAATTTTTATGCTAATTAAAAAGCATTTTAAAGTATTACCATACCTTGCAGAGGGTATATTTTATCAAGTTCTTACTTTTAATATCTTTTTTGAAAAATAAAAAACACACTTCATATGAGTTCTAAATTTGAAACTTCAAAAGCTGCCGGAGCTCACAAACTGCTTGCCCATATGGAAGGTAACTGGGAGGGTATTGCCAAAACCTGGTTTGAGGCTGATATATTGGGCGATGAATCTCCCATGCAGGCAAATATGCGTCTTATTCTGGACGGTCGTTTTCTGATGATTGGTTATGCCGGCAGTATGCAGGGGCAACCGCATGAAGGGCTGATGCTGCTGGGCAAACAACTATCAACAGATAAATTTCAAACAGTGTGGCTTGATAGTTTTCACACCGGCACAGATATGATGTTTTCTGAAAGCAAACGTGGTGCTGATGTGCTTTCAGTATTGGGAACTTATGTGTACGCAACACCCGAAAAAGAAACCATATGGGGCTGGCGTACAAAGATTGATATGCTACATGAAAATAAAATTATTATAACAGCATTTAATGTGGCGCCGGATGGTGAAGAAACAAAAGCAACAGAAGTAGTGTATAAACGAATAAAAGAGGAACAGCAAAAGAGTTGAAGAACTAAAATCTCTCATTTGTAGATACATTCTCTTATCTTGTAACAATTATGGCACGACGCCTTGCAGATATTTTAGCTACCAAACGTCAACAGCTGTTTACAGGCCGTGAACGTGAAACACAATTATTTAATTCACTTTTACAAAAGGAAGAATTCGATACATTTTTAGTGTACATGTACGGTCCGGGCGGACAGGGAAAAACAACACTCATCAAACAGTATACAGAACTCTGTACAGCATCCAACATTGCATTTTTAAAAATTGACGGCAGAGAAGTAAATGCTTCACCTCTTGATTTTACAAGAGCATTACAACAGGCTCTTAACACTCAAACAATTTTTGAAACATTACAGGCAAAGGAAGAGAAATTTGTACTGCTTGTTGACACTTATGAATTACTGAATCCTATTGATGATTGGTTACGTAAGGAATTTCTGCCGCAGATGCCTGATAATGTACTTACAATTCTGAGCGGACGTAATGCCCCTTCTAAAAACTGGAAGCTTGATAATGGATGGCAACAGTTAATGAAAGTGATAGAAGTGCGTAATTTTTCTCCTGCTGAAAGCAGAGCCTACCTGCAAAAAAGAAATATACCTGATGCCGCCATTGATTCCATTCTTGAATTTACACATGGTCATCCGCTGGCATTAAGTGTAGTAGCTGATATGCATGACCAACATCCTGACAAATCATTTAATCCTGCTGAAAGTCCGGACATTGTAAAAACACTGCTGGAAAACTTTGTACAAAAAGTACCTGGTCCGGCACACCGCACAGCACTTGAAATATGTGCAATGATAAATATCACTTCTGAATCGCTGTTGAAAGAAGTGATGGAAATAGAAGACGCATCTGAGTTATTTAAATGGCTTCAGGATTTATCCTTTATTGAAAGTAACCGCTTTGGTTTATACCCGCACGACCTTGCCCGTGAAGCTATCGTTACAGATTTAATGTGGCGGAATCCTGACTGGAATAAAACGCTTCATAAACGCATCAGAAGATTTTACATTGACAGACTTGATAACAGTAATCAGCAAATGCAGAGAGGATTACTCTATCAACTTGCATACCTGCACAGACACCATGCAGTTGTACGTTCATTTCTTGAATGGCAGGAAGGAACCGGCAACTGGATGGAACCACTTAAAGAAAATGATATTCCACTGCTGCAGCAAATGGTTGAACAGCATGAAGGCCCTGAATCTGCGCAACACTTTTTACATTGGCTACAGCATCCGGCTGCATTCACCTGGGTATTCCGTAATAGTGTTACCCAATGCAGTGGTTTCCTCCTAAGAGTTAATATTAATGAACTTGACAAAGATGAACCTGTAAGAGATAAAGCTATAGCCCAGATAAAAAATTATGCATCAAAAAATTTAACGCTGCGCAAAGGTGAAGTTTGTACGGTGTTCAGGTATTGGATGTCTGCAGAAAGCTATCAGCAGGTGAGCCGTATTCAAAGCAGCATCTTTTTAACCTTGGTGCAGTATTACCTTACCACTCCTGCATTAGCTGTACATTTTCTTGGATGTGCACAACCAAAATTCTGGGAACAAATCCTGAATTATGCTGATTTATACCATGTGCCCGAACTGGATATAAAAAATGAAAAAGGTGATTTTGGTTTTTACATGCACGACTGGCGCCAGGTACCTCCGGCAGCATGGCTTGATTTGCTGGGACAGCGTGAGGTAGGTGAAAAAGTAGAAGCAAGGCAGGCAGAACAAAAGTTACAGATCGTTGTGCTGAGCGAAGATGGGTTTGCTGCCAGCGTTTATGATGCACTCAAAGACTATCATACAGATAAAAAAATATTGAGCAATCCATTGCTCCGCAGCCGCTTTGTTATCAATGCTGCTAACAATGATACAGATCCGCAAATATTACTTGCCGCATTAAGAGACTGTCTTGCTGATGCTACTGATAAAATAAAAGCATCCCCAAGGGATGAAAAACTGCACCGGGTGATGTTTCGTACCTTCTTTAATCCTGTGGGTAGCCAGGAAGCCGTGGCTGATTTCCTCAACATTCCCTTCAGCACCTATCGCCGCCATTTACGCAAAGCAGTAAATATGGTAACAGAAACCTTATGGGCACTGGAGATTGAAAAATAATTTCGCCAGAACTTTTTCCAACTACATTCCGGATTTATACTGCTCAGAAAAGTGAACATAAAATGAGCAGGTTTTAGTCTTGTATATGAGCAAAGACAACAGACATATTTGTATCATCAAAAATCGTTTAAACAATTTAAAAGAAATTAAATGAAAAAATTGAAACTGATGGTAATGGCCG
>CAYPBV010000134.1:0-9455 GCA_964409025.1 uncultured Chitinophagaceae bacterium
GTGTTATGAAAAATGCGATTTTAGTTATTCTTCTTACAATTACCGCTGCATTACAGCTACATGCACAAAATCAGCAGATTTATAGTTTTAAGATTGATTCAGTTGCGGGGAACAACAAGATTGATTTTAACGCCTTCAGGGGCAAAAAAATCTTGATTGTAAATACGGCAAGCGCTGATTCTAACTTTAATGTGCAGTTTAAAGAACTGATGCAATTGTATCAGATTTATTACGAAAAACTGATAATCATTGTTGTGCCCACAAACAGTTTTAATACAGAACCGGGCACCAACCAGCAAATAGCTGCACGATACAATCAAACATTTAAATACAAATTTCCTGTCACACAAAAACTGCAGGTGATGGGTAATCAAATTCATCCGTTATTTAAATGGCTCAGTACACGTGCGGAAAATAATGTGGCAGACTATGAAGTACGAAAACCTTTTTATAAATACCTGATAGGTGCTGATGGTAAACTTATAGCCTCTTACAGCGAAATGCTTAGTCCTATGAATTCTATTATTCAAAATGCTATTAACAGATAACACCATAAAACAAATGACGATGAAAAATTATCCAGTTCTTGCAAGAGGCACTATGACAGTAAAACTGTTATTGATTTTTATGAGCGTTACCAGTTATTGCAATCAACTAGGAGCACAGGAAACCGACCCTGTAATAGAGCTGATGACCGGAACCAGTTTTAAAAACAGCAGAGTAATACCACCCTCGCCTGAAGCTGCATCATTGGGAAAGTTTGGAAACGTGCCCGTGAGCTTATTTACAGGAACACCTAAAATGAGCATACCCTTTTATGAATTAAAAGGGAACACATTGAGTTTACCAATACAGCTCAGTTATAATGCTTCAGGGTTTAATCCTCAGGAAGTTGCCGGATGGACAGGATTAGGATGGAGTTTAGCGGCTGGAGGCGTTATTACAAGATCAGTAATTGGTAATCCGGATGTGGCTGGCGCCCCACCGAATTCATTCGCCAATTATTTTACAACACCATCACCTCTTGATGTACCCAATACAGCTGATCAAATTGTATATAATCAATACTTAAATGATTTAAAAAGCGGGTTAAAAGAAGCCCAACCTGATATGTATTATTACAATTTTGGCGGTTACTCTGGAAAATTTATGATTAAGCCTGATGGCGCAGTGATGATGTTTGAAAAAAATAATTTTCAGGTAAGCTACTCCATTAATGGAACACCTGGTTCAGGTTACTTTACAATTACAGATCCTACAGGTACAGTTTATCATTTTAATGCTACAGAAGTATCTTACACTATCAGCAGTAACAATGATAATAATACGGAAGTTCCTATTAGAACCTACACTTATGAATCGGCCTGGTTTTTAACTTCTATAACATCTGCAAACGGCGATGAGCAAATTAGTCTGCAATATCATTCCCTTACTCCTTATCATTATCCCAATGGACAGGCAGTAGCAAATCAGGCAAAGGTTTATACGTATACTGTTAATTCAGGTGCTATGCCCGCAATTTCTTACTCATATAGTGGCGCACCTGTAAATGGTATAAGCCGGCGTTATTTACAGAAAATAACTTTAAAACGAAACGGTATTGATATTGCTTATGCAGATTTTAACTCTGTAGTTGATCAAAGGCAAGACTTAGGACATAGCATCATGGAGTTTCCCGGGGAGCGGATGCTTACAGATATAAAAGTATATTCTAAAGCAACGGATTTAAGTTTTAAACTAATAAAACAATATAATTTCAACTATTCTTATTTCGGAGCACAACCCCCTGGTGATATATGGCAAAACAGACGATTAAGATTGGATCAGATACAGGAAATCTCAATCGCTGCTACAACTTCCAACCCGCCTCCGTATACGTTTGAATATAAATCAGGCACTGTGCCGCATTTAGGTACCGGGGGAATAGATCACTGGGGGTTTGCAAACGCAGAAACGGGCTATACAACCACTCCCGATTCATACGCTACTTTAAATGAGGTTTTTGTTACTGGCGGTAACAGAGCCCCAAGTTTTGCATCTGCATCAGCATGCATCCTTCAAAAAATTCAATACCCTACAGGAGGTTATACCAGTTTTGAATATGAGCAGCATTTTGCAACAACAGAAAATGCAGGAGCTATAGCGGTAGGTGGTATACGCTTAAAGAAAATGATTGATTACTCTGCTCAAAATCAAAAAGCAGTTGAGAAAATTTATGAGTACACGCTGGAAAACGGAACTACCAGCGGTAAAGCAAAGTATCCTTCCTACAAAACGGTTTCAAATTATACAAACTATGGCCCTACACCCGGGGGTCAATGGAATGGTAATTGTGATATTTCATATTCAACTGTAAAAAGAATTGTTACGGTTGCCGCCACATCCGTTATGGGTTTGGGTTCTGTTATGGGTAGTCATATAGGGTACAGCCGTGTTACTGAAAAGCAAACTGATGTTGTAACCGGAGAGGCGTTAGGTAAAATAGTGTATGAGTATGAAATGGGCGGTAGCTGGGGTGAACTGCAAAATGAAGATGTTAAAAATGGGGAATTACTTAAGCAGTCTGTTTATGATAATGGTGATAAGTTAATCCAATCCACAGAGAGTGTTTATGCAACAAAACCGTCAAACAACTCATTTAGCATAACCGGTATTAGTGCTGTAGCCTATGCAGAACAGGATAATTTAAAATACATGATAAAGTATACTTATAACAATACCATTTATTATGGCTGGTATGGTGCTACTAACTGCCTGCCTACGCAGCCACCGGGGGCGTATCAATATATTACTGCTCTTGAGTGCAAAACAAAAGGTTCAGTATATGGTGTAACCTATATGCCAGATAACAGAAAACTTGTGCAGCAAACCATCAAAACCTATGATAAGGTTACAGATGCGTATCTCACCTCTATAAAAACAATTGATTACGAAAACCCAGTACACTCACTGCCTACAACCATTGAACAAACAACAAATAACAATGAAATAGTAGTAACAAAAAAGAAATACGCCCAAGATTATACAGTTACTATAACTCCTCCCCATATCATGCCAAGTGACCCTTTCGCAATGGGAATTTGGGCTTTGCAAAATCGAAATATGATAGGGGCTGAAATTGAAACTTATCAATACAGAAAAAATAATAACGGAACTAATTTTAGATTCATTGGCGGTACTATTAATCATTTCTCCTACTTAAATACATATCCGGAGGCGGTATATGCTCTTGAGATTACACAACCTCTTAATTCATTTCAGCCATCAAACTTAAACACCAGTAATGTATTTAGTTACGATCCTGCTTATAAAAAAGTTGGTGAATTTAAATATGCAGGTAGTCTTATTACCGAACAAACTAAAAACAATGATATCACCACATCCTATGTTTGGAATTATAATGGCAATATGCCTGTGGCTGAAGTGGTAAACGCAGCTTCTAATGCTATAGCGTATACCAGTTTTGAAACAGATGAAGGAGGAAACTGGAGCAGTACCAACGGCTTTGCAATGAACCGTGCTTCAGGAGGAGTTACAGGCAACTACAGCTATAATATCAGCAGCGGCAATATAATCTCCAAATCCGGATTGCCTTCTCAAAAATATATCCTTTCCTACTGGAGTGCAAACGGGCCTTTAACTGTTAACCCTGCAGCAACTCCACAAACAGGTGCTACTGTTAATGGGTTTATCTACTATGAACATTTGTTACCGGTTACAACCAGTGTTTCTGTTTCTGCGAGCGGAACCAAAATTATAGATGAACTGCGTCTCTTTCCTGAGAAAGCCCTTATGAGCACCACCACTTACAATTATTACACCGGGCAAATAAACTCTCAGTGCTCACCTGCCAATAAAATTGTGCGGTATGAATATGATGGTTTGCAAAGGTTACTCAATGTGCGTGATGAAGCCGGTAATATTGTAAAAAACTACAAATACAATTACGGAACTGTAAATACCACAACTGCATCACCACAAACACTTTTTTACAGTGCCAGAGCGCAAAGTATTTTTTTAAAAATTGGATGCCCTGTAGATGCCGAAGCACAACCTTATACTTATGTAGTTCCATACGGTAAGTATGTATCAGTTAACAGCCAGGCCGAAGCTAATGCAAAAGCTACTGCTGAAATAAATGCAAACGGACAGGCAACTGCTAATCTTAAAGGACTTTGTTATTTCTGGAATACAGAACAGCGTCGAAGATTTTTTAAAAATAACTGCCAGCCATGGGAGGGCAATGGAATGGCCTATTTCTATACAGTACCCGCAAGGACCTACTGGAGTCTTGTAAGCGTGGCTGATGCCAATGCAAAAGCCATTGCGGATATTAATGCTAACGGTCAAAATGCTGCCAACACTTATGGCTCTTGTAGTTGTACACAGCAAGGATATAGAATGGTAAATGGTGTATGTGAGCAAGGCGGTATTAATTACGTTGGTTATGAGGTAGCACCCAACTGCGAACTAGGCAAAAACTACAGATGCTTTTTTGTATATACGTTTAGCGACGGGTATCAATCGCCTGTGTACAGTATTTGCTCAGCCTCTGCACCTTGTCAAAATCAATAAACACTTTTCAACTAATGCTTATGTTATCACTCAAACATACATTGTCTTTTACAGCAGCAGTTTTCATTATAACCGCAGGGGTAAAAGCACAAGTAACCACCACACGCAACCATGTTGTAAGCAATACTGTAAAGCGCAGCGGCATTACCACGCAGGCCGGTGTGGATGCCCTCAACATTCAGGGCATGCTGCAGCAGGTAAGTTATTTTGACGGGCTGGGCCGACCTATACAAACAGTGGCGGTAGAAGCTGCACCCGGTAATAAAGACCTGATTGCCCCTGTGGAGTATGACGGTTATGGAAGGGAAATCAAAAAATTTCTGCCTTATACGCAAACAGGTGCCAATACCAACGGTGCTTATCAAACCAATGTATTTACGGATCAGGCTAATTATTATAACCCCTCTAACGGTGCGGTTACTGTGCAGAAAGACATCATGCCTTTTGCACAAAATCATCTGGAGTTTAGCCCCTACAGTCGGCCTGTAGAAACAGGAGCACCCGGTCAAACATGGCAACCCGGTAATGGTAAAACATTGAAACCCTTGAGCGGCTTTAATACATTGAATGAAGATGTGCGCCGCTTTACCATTAATAACAGCTTACCTGTGGCAGGAGCTGCATACCCTGCTGATGAACTGTTTAAAGTAACCGTGTATGATGAGCATGGTAAACAGATTATTACCTATAAAGACCGTGAAGGAAAACTCATTTTACGCAAGCTGCAGGTAAGTGATAACCCTGCTGTGAATCATAACGGATGGATTTGTACCTACTATGTGTATGATGAACTCAACCGCCTGCGTTTTGTGCTGCAGCCGAAACTAGTGGAATTATTATACCCCAGCAATTTTGCAACAAGTGTTGACGCCACGCTTAAAAAAAACCTGTGCTTTAGTTATGAGTACGATGCACGTGGCCGTATGACGGTAAAGCAGGTGCCTGGTGCGGAGCCTGTGTTTATGGTGTATGATGCAAGAGACCGCCTGGTACTGAGCCAGGATGGTAATTTAAGAGCACAGGGCAAATGGCTTTATACAAAATATGATGAGTTAAACAGACCTGCTTCAAGCGGGTTGTGGAATAATACAACTCCGCACAGTACGCATCTTGCAAATGCTTACAGCAGTACCAACTATCCTGCTTTAAGCGGTACATGGGAAGAGCTTACTGCTACTTTTTATGATAACTATGATTGGCTTACCACCAATACAGGTCATGGATTTGTGAATACCATTTCGCCTCTTGATAATACAGAACTTTTGCCTGCCAATCCAACAGTATTTCCCTTTGCTGATGCCGTAACACAGAGTACTGATACACGTGGCATGGTTACCGGCAGCCGTGTAAAAATTATTGGCACTTCTACATTCTTATATACCATTACTTACTACGATAAAGATGGCCGTGTAATACAGGCACAAACACAAAACAGCACCGGCGGTGTGGATATTGTAACCACCCAATACAGCTTTAGCGGACAGCCGCTGCTACTCATAGCACGCCATCAAAAGAACGGCACCAATGCACAAACGCATGTAACCGTAACTAAAAATACCTATGATGATGGCGGCCGTTTATTAAAAACCGAAAAGAAAATAACCATTACACCGGCAGCAGGCGCACAGGTAGTAAAAAACTGGCAAACCACGGTGCAAATGGAGTATGATGCACTGGGGCAGCCTAAAAATAAAAAACTCGGTAATAAGCCAGGCGCTGCCAGTGGTACTCCTTTAACCACACTGGAGTTTGATTACAATATACGTGGCTGGCTTACTACAGTAAACAAAAACTATTTACAAAACGAAACTGTACAAGACCGCTATTTTAGTATGGAGTTGGCTTATGATAAAGATGCTGTAAATACCTATGGCGCAAAAAATTTTAATGGCAATATTAGCGGCACAAGCTGGCGCAGTGCGGGTGATGGTGTGCAGCGCAAGTATGATTACAGCTATGATAATGTAAACCGATTGACAAACACCACATTTACACAACCCGGTGGCAGCACTGCCATTGATTATACAGTAAGCAATATTACCTACGACCTCAACGGCAATATCCTTACCATGCAGCAAAAGGGCTGGAAACCCGGCGGCAGCGTACTGGTAGATGATTTGGTTTATACGTATGAACCTAACAGTAACTGGCTGCGTAATGTGAGGGATAATGTAAATGATAACCAAAGCAAGCTGGGCGATTTTAAAACCTCTGCATTACACACACAAGGTAAAACAACTGCTACAGTTGATTATACTTATGATAATAATGGCAATGCTGTGCGTGACAGGAATAAGGATATGGAAACCTCTGCCGGCGGTGCAGGCATAGAATACAATTACCTCAATCTTATTTCAAAAATTACAGTAAAAGCGAGTGACACTGCCAACAAAGGAACGGTGGAGTACCAGTATGATGCAGCAGGTAATAAACTGAGTAAAAAAGTAACTGAAGGTTCTACTGTAAAAACAACACTATATGTAGGTGGTGCTGTGTATGAAAATGATGTGCTGCAGTTTATAGCACATGAAGAAGGCAGGGTGCGGTGGGTTCCCCTCCCGGGAGGGGGTGGGGGTGGGTCTCTCCACTATGATTATTTTATAAAAGACCATCTGGGCAATACAAGAGTGGTATTGACAGAGGAGCAGCAAACAGATGCTTACCCCGTAGCCAGTTTAGAAAATGCTGCTCTAAGTACCGAACAAACATTTTACAATATACCCACAGGCAGTAATGTAAGAGTATTACGAAGTTCTGTACCCGGCCTGCCTGTTGATACATCATATACCAATCCCAATAATTACATACACAAGCTCAATGGTAACGGTACTAAAATAGGAAGCAGTATTGTATTAAAAGTAATGACCGGTGATAAGTTTAACATACGAGCCAACAGTTGGTGGAAGAGTACGGCCACACCCAATGCACCTGTGAGCCCGCTCACTGATATTGTAACGGCAATGAGCAATGGCTTTGCACCCATTAGCGGTGGTAAAGCCACCGCCGCACAACTGAGTGGAGGTGTGCTAAGCCCCGGTGTAACTAATTTTTTAAACGGCCAAAGCCCCGGCGGCACCAAACCCAAAGCCTATTTAAACTGGATATTGTTTGACGAGCAGTTTAAATACGTGAGCAGCAGCAGCGGTTTTGCACAGGTGGGCAACAGTGATGTGTATACCACCCATATCTTTAACAACCTGCCCATAAGCAAGAGCGGATATTTGTATATTTACGTAAGCAATGAAACGCCCAACATTGATGTGTTCTTTGACAATCTGCAGGTAACCCATGTACGAGGCCCGCTTTTAGAAACCAATGAGTACTATCCCTTCGGACTTGTTATGCAAGGCATCTCCAGCCGTGCCGCTAACACACTTCAAAACAAACTTCTTTACAACTCTAAAGAATTGCAATCTAAAGAATTTACAGACGGCTCAGGGCTTGAGTTGTATGATTATGATGCAAGGATGCAAGATCCACAATTAGGAAGATTTTGGCAATCCGATCCATTAGCAGAAAAACATCATTTTTCAAGCCCTTATTGTTATGTTGATAATAACCCAATTCTTCGGATAGACCCTGACGGCAGGGATTGGATAATCAGCATGAGAGAAGTTGATGGTAAAACCGTTTTTGACATTACTATGAATGGTAAAGTTTATAACAACTCATCAAGCTCTTATTCCAAAGATGATATGGAGAAATTTAAAAATCAAATGGCATTTCAAATCCGAACAGCTTTTGGACAAGACAATGAAAACTTACAGGTTAATATAAATGTAAATTTATCCGTTGCAAATAGTATTGATGATATTAAAAAAACCGACCACGTTTTTCAGATAGTAGATGATGGAAAAGTAGTTAACGGCGTTGCAGATGCTCCGTTAGGTGGATTGAATGTACGAATTGAAAAAACTCTTGCAGATGAAATAATAAAGGGAGGTGATAATACAAGAACAGTACCCCACGAAGTAGGTCATACAGGAAAATTACACCACCCACATGGAAAGACATTTGGGTCTGATAATACAGACAAAAGAGGATACTCCGATGTGCCTGTATCACAACGAGGGCAAAATCTAATGAGTCAATCTTGGTATGTAGCACAAGCAGGAAATCCTCTTGGAAATGCCAGGCAGGTTACCAAAGACCAGTACGAGTATATGTATAATCAATATCAAAACGGAAATCTAAACCAAAACTCTCCAGTCAAAACGAAATGGATTTTAGTTCCGAGTGGTATGCCTATTCCTATTCCAGTTAAAGTAAAATATTTAGAAAATAAAACCCAATAATATGTTACGGTATATTTTTCTTTTGGCGGTCATAGGGTTTTATAAATGTGGAGGGGAGAAAAAAAATACTCTTTCAAAAGATGAAACAGTTTTGTTCAGAACTTCGGAACACAATTTAGTATTCAGCCTGACAATTGATAATGATTTTACTTATTATGATTCATTGGTAAATAAAGATGTTGTGTTGGGGTATCCAATAGGCAGCTACAAAAAGAAAAAAGATAGTTCAGTAATACATTTAAAGATTAACGAAAAAGATACCACTTTTAAATATCCCCTTTTCAAAGTTGATAGTATTTTATTTGGCTTAACTGGAAGTAGAAAATTTTACATTATTACGAACCATGATAAAAGTGCATGGATAGCTGAATAAAAAACAAAGCCGCAGCAATCGCTGCGGTTTTTTGTTTGTGATAGCTTGCAGCTTCGCCGCAGATGCCACCACACCAAAGAAAATATTTTTTTATCCCCAAATTTCAGGCTTGTAAAAAGTTTTTCACACTGCCCCCCCACTGGCGCAAGCGTCTCGCTTGTGCCCTTTCTTTGCCCCCCAATAGCGCAAGCATATAAAATTAGTAAGCCTGG
>CAYPBV010000135.1:0-9434 GCA_964409025.1 uncultured Chitinophagaceae bacterium
ATAATTACCTGCCTTATAAAATTGAAGAATGGATGTAAGGGAGTTTAAACGTACAGAGTCATAAAGCTTCCCTTCATTGTTTTTTGCATAGGAAAGTATGGAATTGAGATTACGCATCACTGCATCATTCATTTGTTCAGGCGCTTCAACTATTTCAGTTTGTGTTTGAGAAGAACTGTTAGTACAGGCAGCAAACAGCAGTACCAATGCCGTAATAAAGAGATAATGACTGTAAGTGTTATTTTGATGATGCCACATGGTTATATTACATTTAACACAAAATGTATCAGAACTGCAATGATACACAGGTTTGAGATACTTAAAATAGTAAATCAGTTGCACATGACAAGAAAGTGCTGGATGTTTTTTTTACTTATTCCCTTTTTAAGCGAAGCACAGCAAGTCCGGAAAAGTAAATACGGAGCAGAAGTATTGCAACATACAGGCTGGTTTAAAAAATCCTGTACTGCCGACAGTAATAAACGGATGATTGAACTACGCTCTGCAATTCCTTCCATTACATACGATTTACGCTACGCCACCAAAGTTAATTTTGTAAAGCAAGCACTTTATCCTCAATATACAAGTGTAACCTTTCTGCGCTTGCCTGCTGCCATTGCTTTGGCAAATGTGCAGAAAGAACTGGCTGAAAAAGGATTGGGCTTGAAAATATTTGATGCATACCGCCCCTATTCTGTTACTGTAAAATTCTGGGAACTGATAAAAGATGAACGCTATGTTGCCAACCCATCTAAGGGAAGCGGTCATAACCGTGGACTGGCAGTTGATTTAACAATCATTAATTTGACTAACGGCAAAGAACTGGACATGGGTACAGGCTTTGATAATTTTACAGATACAGCACATCATACATTTACAATATTGCCCGAAACAGTATTGAACAACAGAAAATTATTAAAGGAAATAATGCTGAAGCACGGATTCAGGTTATTTGAAACCGAGTGGTGGCACTACAGCTGGCCCAATGACAGGAACTATGAAGTGCTGGATTTGAGTTTTGAGAAATTGAGTAAATTGAGCAGCAAATAACAAGAAAATGAAAAACAGAATTCTATTTACATTCCTCACTTGTCTCACATTCATAAATGCAATAGCACAAAATAAGGCTCCCGGATTTATTGAAGTAATAGTTGAAGACACTTTAAAAGTAACACCTCAGGAAATACAGTACTATGTGCAGATTAAGCCTGATTACAATTACGAAGAACTCACAGATACCATTGTAAACGCTAAATCCAATAAAAGAAGTTATAAAAATGAAGATGAAATCATTCTAAAGATTTTGAACTTTATAAAGCAAAATTCAATTGACACGCTCGATACCGTAACGCTACCAATCAATGTGCAAAAATTCGCAGAAAATTCAGTTTACAAAGAATTCATTCTTCTTTTTAAAACTGAACAAAGTTTTAACAACTTTTTGAGATTAACCAAACCAATGAAAACAGTGGAAGGATTTTTTTTGAAACAGGAACATTCGAATCTGAAGCGTTTTGAAGAAGTACTCTATAAAAAACTAATTGATGATTCCTTTGAGCGAGCTGCATTTCTGGCCAGAACTTCAAAAAGGCTTTTAGGCGAGATACTTGAAATTCGAGAAATAGCTGAAACCAATTACGTAAGTGGGTGGACAGCTTATCCCCCATTAAGTATGTTATATTCGGCTAATTCGGATTTCCAAATAACTGTTTATAAAAAAATAGTAGTGAAGTACGAACTATTTTAACTATACATCCAAAACATCCACTACCGCCTCCGTATTAATTACCCCGTACACATGCGGAAATGTATCAGCCGTTGAAGGACTCCATTCAAAAATAAATTTACTGGTGAGTTTATCAGTATCAATTACCAGTTTTACCAGATCAGTTTGGTTTTTATAATAACGCTCCAGCACTCCCGCTACCTGATGTTCAAGCGAACAGTGAATGAATCCTTCGTCTTTTAATGAAGGTGCTTCATAAAATCCTTGTTGCTGAGCCACAGTCCAGGCTGCTAAAGTGGTGATGTGATAGATGATGGGCATACAAGCGTTGTAAATTGATGAATAGAATTAAATGGTAAAAGAGTCCTGTTAAAGACGGGATTTGCAATGCGACGCCACTGCAGTTGAATTGTGACTCTTTGTTTGTTATAAAACTCTTTTTATATGTTGCTCCTGCAACATTAAATCGGCTAACACAATAGCAGTAGCTGCTTCTACAATTACAGGTGCACGCAGCGCCACACATAAATCATGACGCCCTTTGATGCTGAAGGTTTCCTGTTCCTGTGTTTCCCAATTCAAACTGGTTTGTGTTTTGGGTGTGGATGAAGTGGGTTTGATAGCAATGCGAAATACGATTTCATTTCCATTGGTAATTCCTCCTACAATACCGCCTGCATGATTGGTAGTTGTTTTACCACTCATATCTTCAATGGTATCATTATGTTCACTACCAAACATTTTTGCTGCGGCAAAACCTGTTCCGAATTCTACACCACGTACTGCAGGAATGGTAAACATCATTTGTGCAATGAGTGATTCAACTGAATCAAAATAAGGCTCGCCTAATCCAACAGGCACACCGGTTACTTTACATTCAACTATGCCTCCAACAGAATCCTTTGCATCAATGGCTTTTTGCAATCCTTTTTCCAAATCAGTTTCGCCGCCGATTTGTGTAACATTAGCTGTCACATTGATATACGGCATCAACTTTTTTGCAATAGCACCCGCTGCAACAAGGCCCGTTGTTAACCTTGCACTGAAATGACCGCCACCCCTGTAATCTTCATTTCCGCTAAATTTTTGATGTGCCACCCAATCTGCATGTCCCGGTCTTGGAATGCTGCGTTGTTTATTATAGTCTTCGCTTCTTGTATTATTGTTTTCAAAAAGAATGGTGATGGGGAAGCCGGTAGTCTTACCATTGAAGAGGCCGCTTTTGAAAAACGGATAATCAGCTTCCTGCCTGGGAGTAGTTCCTTTTTGTTTACCACCTTTTCTTCTTTCCAAGTCAGCAAGCAAATCTTCTTCCGTTAACGATAAACCTGCAGGACAACCATCAATCACAATACCTACACTCTCGCCATGCGATTCGCCAAAGATGTGTACACGAAATAATTTTCCGAATGAGTTCATAATTATAGTCCGAAGGTTGAAATGAGTTCAGTAGTTGTAAGTACGTTCATAAATTTCTTTCTTCGCAATCCTTTATACAGTACTTTATCTCCAGTCCATAATAATCCGTCAAGAAAAAGTGTTAGTGCTACAAATTTGAAATCTTTAAAATCAATATCTTTTGTAAGTGCAACTGCTTGTTTTAAATAATCCTGAGGCAAGGTATCAATATCCACGAAATTGATTTGAGTAAACACACTTGTTTTTGCAATTTCAAATTCCAGATTTGTCAGCCCCGATAGCTTAAGTAACTTCCGCTCATGCAATTGAAGTTCTGTAATCAAAAAATCAGGCGCATAAAAATGAGCAAAAGAGGGAATGGAAAAGAATGACCTGCTTACTGTACTATTTGCATTTGCAATAACACTGAATACAATGTTTGTATCTAAAACAACAATCATAGATATGCCATTGCGTGTTTTGCTTCTTTTCGTTTTAAACGAACTTCAGTTACCAATTCATCAATTGCTTTTACTGAAGCCTTTGAATTTTTGGTTGCTTTTTTGAAGCGCAGGTAATCAAACATTTTCCTTATGTCATTGGAATATTCCTCCGCTGTAAGGCGGATAATATATTCTTTTGACTTTGTTTTAACACTCATAAATTCGATTTACTCAAAGTTAATTAATCTTTAACTGTGCTCCTAATTTCTGCAAATGCGCATAAAAATCAGGATAGGATTTGTTGATGGCTTCTGCCTCTTCAATCAATACTTCTCCATTGGTATTTAATGCTGCTACTGCACAAGCCATAGCAATACGATGGTCGTGACGGGAATGAACGGTTGCGGCTTTAATTCCTGTACCGCCATGCACAATCATTAAATCATCCTGCAAATCTATCTGAATACCCAGCTTACCAAACTCTTCTTGTAATGTGATAGCACGGTTACTTTCTTTATGTGTTAACCGGCTTGTACCTTCTATTACAGACTTACCATTGCAATTTGCTGCAAGAGCCACCAATGGTGGAAATAAATCAGGACACTCTGTTGCGTTGAAGTGAAAAGGCTGTAAAGGCGCTTTGCCAATTTCAATTTGTTCTGCCTGTACAGACAACTTGCATCCGCAATCCATTAATGCCTGCAGTACTGCTTTATCTGCCTGTGTGGAAAAAACATCCAACCCTTTAACTGTTATATCGCCTGCAACCGCACCTGCTACTAATAAGAACGCCGCACCGCTCCAATCACCTTCAACGGTGTAATGATGAGTTGTGAGTGGCGAGTCGTGCGTGTTGCTATTAAAATAAAATTCTTCGTAATTTTTATTCTCCGGCACTTTCAAACCAAACTGCTTCATTACATCGAGTGTAAGATCAATGTAAGGTTTACTTTTTAAATTATGCACCTTAATGGAAACACTTGTTGCGTTGCCGGCTGCATAAGCCATTAACAAGCCTGTTAAAAATTGAGAGCTTAATGAACCGTCAATTTCAATGGCAGCAGGTTGTATAGGCCCTTTAATTACTAAAGGCAATTTACCTCCGCTACTTTTTATCTGCACACCCAATTGTGGTAATATCTCATCAAAGAAATCCATGGGCCTTGTAACCAAACTGCCGGAACCATTAATCGTAATTTCTTTATGACTCAACGCAACCAGCGGCGTAAACATGCGGATGCTCAAGCCGCTTTCACCACAATTGATTTCATTTGATACAGGTTGTACTCCTTTACTTTCCACTTTCAATATCCCATTTTCGATTTCCAGCTTTGCTCCCAGCTTTTGAATAATATCCATGGCTGCTTTATCATCATTACTGTTGCCTGGATTTTTGATGATGCTTGTTCCTTTTGCCACTAATGCAGCAGCACATGCACGCTGCATGGAGCTTTTAGATGCATTACTTTGAATGGAACCGGATAATGTGGAAGGATGTATTGTAACTATCACGCTTATAAACTTTCAATAATCGTTTTCAAATCTGTTAATGGAATATTCTTCACTACTCCTTTGCCAATTTTTTCCAGCAGCACATAACTCATTTCACTCTTGGCTTTCTTTTTATCTTTCAAAAGAATTTCAAATGCCTTGGCTTTATCAAATGATGCATAAGTGGGTAATCCATATTTGCTGAGCAAAGCAGTAACACGTTCGGTTTGTTTGAAGCCACTCAGCTTTTCAGAAATATGACAGGCATAGGTCATGCCAATAGAAATTGCCTGCCCATGGGACAGTTCATACATATTCTCAATGGCATGCCCCAGCGTATGACCAAAGTTGAGCAGCTTTCTGTCGCCGCTTTCAAACTCATCCTGCTGTACCACTTTTGTTTTGAGTAAAGCATTACGCTGAATCAGTTCACACAACAAGACTTTTTTGCTTTGATATTTTTTCAACGAATTGGATTCCAGCGCCTCAAACATCTTTGCATCTTTAATACAGGCATGTTTAATGATTTCAGCAAAACCATTTTGCCATTCGGCTTCAGGAAGCGAATTCACCAATGCCATATCATGCAGAATAAATGCAGGCTGACGGATCACGCCCACCATATTCTTATAAACTCCAACATCAATCCCATTCTTTCCCCCGATGCTCGCATCTACCATCGCCAATATAGAAGTGGGAATAAATCCAAATTTCACCCCACGCATATATACAGATGCGATGTAACCGGTAATATCGGTAATCACACCGCCCCCCACTCCTACCAACGTGGTTTTCCTGTCAGCTCCCATTTCAATTAACTGTTCAATGACTGCATCCACTGTAGTTTGTACTTTGTATTCTTCGCCGGGCTTAAGTACAATGGTGTTCCAGTTTTTAAACCGTTTGGAATGGGCATTGAAAATATGCTCATCTGTAATGAGAATGGTATTGCTGCTGTCAACTATCTCTTTAAGATGACTGATACCATTTTCGAAATAGTAGTCAACTGATGAATTGGAAAATTGATACGTTTTTTTGTTCATTTTACTTCACACTAAGGGATAAGGAATTCAAAGTATACATCGAAAATCGCCGGGCATTAACTATCCAACACTCTTTTCTGATGATTAATACTCTCCATATGCACTGCATCAAAATAACGGGTGATGAATTCTTTGCTCAATCCCTTCCGTTCACCTTCTTTAAAGGCACGTTCTAATATTTCATTCCAGCGGTTGGTTTGCAGGATGGTGATGTTGTTTTCTTTTTTATACGTACCAATCTGCTCGGCAATCTTCATACGCTGACCGAGTATCTGCATCAATTCATCATCCAGCTGATTGATTTGCTGACGTAATTTTTCCAATGCTGCATGAAACTCAGCTGATGCTGCATCTTCCTTGCGCCAAACAATCTTACCCATCATTTCGCCTAAGCGTTCGGGTGTAATTTGCTGCTTGGCATCGCTCCATGCATTATCAGGGTCAATATGACTTTCAATCATCAAGCCATCAAAATCCAAATCAATTGCTTTCTGTGCCGTCTCCTGCAAAATATCTCTGCGTCCGCAAATATGAGACGGGTCGTTAATCAATAACAACTCCGGATTGCGACGTTTCATTTCAATCGCTAAATGCCACATGGGTGCGTTGCGATACTCGGTATTTCCATAAGAAGAAAATCCACGATGAATCAATCCAATATTTTTTATACCCGCTCTTGCTACACGCTCTACAGCGCCACTCCATAATTCCAAATCAGGATTAATGGGATTCTTAATCAACACAGGAATATCCACACCACGCAATGCATCTGCTATCTCCTGCACGCTGAACGGATTCACCGTAGTACGTGCACCAATCCATAATACATCCACATCAAAAGTGAGTGCATCCTGTACCTGTTTACCGGTTGCTACTTCCACCGTTGTTGGTAAACCTGTTACCGCTTTTGCTTTTTGCAACCAGGGTAATCCTTTGGCACCGATGCCTTCAAACATGCCGGGTTTGGTACGAGGCTTCCAGATGCCTGCACGCAGCAGGTCTACTTTTTCGGTTGCAGCTAACCGTTGGGCGGTAGCTACTAATTGTTCTTCGGTTTCGGCGCTGCAGGGTCCGCTTATGATGAGCGGACGTTTGCCCCACAATTCCTGAACTTTTTCTTTCATAGTCGTTTCGAGAGTTTGCATTGTTATTGTTTGTAAAGTTAAGTTTTATGTTACGAACTGATGTACTACTATTAAACTGTTGTTGCGTCGCACTCTTGTGCATTTTGAATTCTATTGAGCAACCCACCCCTGTCAATCACCGTTTATGTTTAACACGCTGCCGCCCCTCCATGGAGGGGATGGACTTGCTGATTGTTAAAAAAAGAACTTTACAACTTTTGAACTCCTGCTCAATTGCATTTTACAGTTAAAAGAACTTATTCCAAAAGCCAAAACATTTTCAACTGTCGGGCTATCCCCTCCCGGGAGGGGTTTGGGGTGGGTTATTTACGGCTTCTGTCTTTGGGGAACTTCAATAACTCTCTTTTCCTTTTCACTGATTCACTCACTCCATTCTTATCTTCATAATCAAGCAACCAGTTTTCGATTTCCCTTAAAACATTCTTAAAGTCATGTACTACATCCAATGCGTTGAAACGAAGAAAAGAAACACCATATATTTCAATCTCTTCCTGTCTTATTTCATCTTTTACAATCACTTTTTCATCATCATGTGTTATGCCATCCACTTCTATTGCAAGCATTACATCCTTGCAATAGAAATCAACAATGTAGTTTAGCATAGGTCTTTGCCTGTCAAAATCATAACCCATCATTGCTCCGTTCCGTAATTCAATCCACAACTTAACTTCTGAATAGGTCATATTTTGACGCAGCTTCTTTGCATGAGCCAATGCCTGTTGTGTGTATGGAATTACTTTTCTATTCATAAGTAACATTTTCACCCACCCCATTTTATCATTTTAAAAGTCATAGCCTCTGCCACCCCTCCAGGGAGGGGATAAACAGACTCATAGTTTAAATTTACTTGCTTGCCTGTCAGTGATTGTTCAATCATGCATAGCAGTAAAAGAACTTTTTTATAGTTGATTTTTTTCAACTGCCGGGCTATCCCCTCCCGGGAGGGGTTGGGGTGGGTTTATTTCAAGATTCTCCTTATCTCATTCGCATGTTCAATCAACCCTTTCAACTCATTACCCTTCTCTTCAGCAATACTGTTTCTGAATTTCTTCAATTGCTCAATATGTTCATCCAGCACATCCAGCACATGTACTTTGTTTTGTAAAAAGATGGGCACCCACATATTGGAATTACTTTTTGCCAAACGCACCGTGCTTGCAAAACCTGCACTGGCCAGTTCAAAAATTGCCTGGTCTTCTTTTTCTTTTTCCAACACCGTATTGGCTAATGCAAAAGATGTGATGTGTGAAATATGACTCACATAAGCAGCATGTAAATCATGTGACTTTGCTTCCATACTCAACAAATGCATACCGATTTTTTTATACATCAGCTTCACCCATTCCACCGCATCAGCATCACTTTCTTCTTCATTACAAATGATGACTGCTTTGTCTTCAAACGCTCCACGTACTGCTGCAGCCGGACCGCTGTACTCTGTACCCCACATAGGATGCGTGGCTACATATCGTCCACGTTTGGCATGTGCTCTAACTGCATCAATCAATTGTGATTTGGTAGAACCTAAATCCAAAACAATCTGATGCGTGACATTATCCAGCACCTTCGGCAATAAATTGGTCATCTTATCAACAGGAATAGCCAGTACCACCACATCACTATTAGCAATCGCTTCATCTAAAGGCAACACTTCATCCACCAACTCTAATTCAAGGGCTTTCTCTTCATGTTCTTTGCTGGAATCCACACCAATCAACCTTGATGAAATCTTCTTTTCATGCAATTGAATGGCTAATGAGCCTCCGATTAATCCTATTCCAACTATTGCAATTCGTTTACGTTCGGCCCCCTTCCGACTTCCCCCCAAAGGGGAAGCCATCAACACGCTTACCTCGCTTTTCTGCGTATCTATATTTTTATTAAGCTCACTCATTTTTATTTTTTTGTTACTTAAAACAATCGGGGTATTAAGCCCCTCCTTGGGAGGGGTTTGGGGAGGCTATTCTTCTTATCGCTTCTTCCAGTTTCTCTTCTGTACTGCATAAACTCACTCTCACAAATCCATCACCTGCATTTCCAAAAATGCCGCCGGGTGTAATAAACACATTACTGTTGTACAATACCGCATCACTCAATTCATAACCCGTCTTATACTTCGATGGAATCTTTGCCCATACAAACATCCCCACCTGTTCTTTGGAATAATTGCATTGTAATAAATCCAGCA
>CAYPBV010000136.1:0-9388 GCA_964409025.1 uncultured Chitinophagaceae bacterium
CTCCTTATTTCCATTCCTGTTGCGTGGTTACTGGCAAATAAATGGTTACAGAATTATCCATACCGTACAGTATTGAATGCATGGATGTTTGTTATTGCAGCCGTATTTATAATACTGGTAGCTGTACTTACAGTTTCCTTTCAGGCATTGAAAGCGGCCGTTTCAAATCCTGTAAAATCACTAAGAACAGAATAAATAAAATACAATGCTGTTAGAAATAAAAAACATTTTCAAATGGGTTACCATTGGTGGTAACAGAACCTTTCTGTTGAAAGATATTAACCTGCAGGTGCAGGAAGGCGAATTTATTTCCATTATGGGGCCTTCCGGTTCAGGCAAATCAACTTTGTTGAATGTGATTGGTATGCTGGACGGTTTTGACGAAGGCGAGTACCGGTTTCTTCACGAAGAAGTGCACCAGATAAAAGAAAAGCAACGTTCCCAACTCTATAAGCAATACATCGGCTTTGTATTTCAGCAATATCATTTGATTGATGAATTAACGGTGTATGAAAATATTGAAACGCCCTTGCTCTACCAGGATGTAAAATCATCTGAACGGAAAGCATTGGTGGCAGATATGCTGGATCGGTTTAACATCGTTGGTAAAAAGGATTTATTTCCCACGCAGTTAAGCGGTGGTCAGCAACAATTAGTTGGTATTGCCAGGGCGCTTATATCCAAGCCACGTTTGATTCTGGCTGATGAACCAACCGGTAATCTCAATTCCAAACAAGGGGAGGAGATTATGGAATTATTTAAACAGCTCAACAAAGATGGAGTTACCATTATACAGGTAACGCATAGTGAAAAAAATGCAGCTTATGCAAGCCGCACCATTCACCTGCTGGATGGCAGAATTGAAAACACAATACACAATTAATTATGAAATATCATTTAACGGCAATTTTTATTCTCTTTTACTACAGCCTTCATGCACAGCAACTCACGTTGAAGCAATGTATTGATACAGCCATTAAAAATAATATCCAGGTACAACAGAGCGGTTTGCAAAAACAAACAGCTTCCATCAACAATCAGCAGGCAAAAATGAATTTACTGCCGGCCGTTAATGGCTCCTGGAACTATGGTTTCAACTTTGGCCGTAATGTGGACCCCATCACCAATACATTTACCAACAATCAACTGGAATCATCCAACCCCAATGTAAATGCAGGCGTAGTACTGTTTAACGGCATGCGTTTGCAAAACCTGCTGCTGCAGGCGAATTATAATTATAAAGCCGCAGCCATGGATTATAAACAGGCGCAGGATAATCTGGTGCTCAATGTTATTCTTGCTTACATGCAGGTATTGGTGAATGAAGATTTGATTGCTGCATCTAAAGTTCAACTGGCAGTTACGCAAAAACAAGTGGAGCGTATGGATGTATTGGTAAAAGAAGGTTCGGCAGGAAGTTTTCAGCTAACTGATATGAAAGGCCAGATGGCAAACGAACAGATTAACCTGGTGAACCTGGAAAACAGTTTACAGCAATCAAAGCTCAGTTTGTGCCAGCTCATGAACATACCTTATGCAGCAGCACTTACACTCGAACGGAATCAAATTCAGCTGAACGATGCGGTGTATGCACAATCTTCAGCTGAAGTGATTGCAGCAGCAATGGAATACATGGCACTTATAAAAGCCAATGAATACCGGGTGAAAAGTGCCGAAGCAAACAGGAAGGTGGCCAGAGGCGCTTACTTTCCTACCATAAGTTTAACTGGTGCTATGGGTAGTGGGTATTCCAGTTTTTTCAGAAGTTTAACCCCCACATCAGTTGTGGAAGAAAATACAGGGTTGTACACCAAAAACGGTTCCGTACGTACACCTGTTTTTACGGAAGTGCAAAAGTTCAATCAACAGCCTGTTGGATACTTCACACAAATGAAAAACAACATCGGTTATTTCGCCGGTTTAAGTGTGCAGGTGCCCATCTTCAATAACCTGCAGGCAAGGAACCGTATCAAACTGGCTGATATCAATTATAAAAATGTTCAGCTGGATGCACAAAATACCCATTACCAGCTTCGTCAGAATATTGAACAGGCATGGCTCAACATGAATGCTTCGTACAAACGTTTCAATGCCTTGCAGGAGCAGGTTATGAATTTTGAAGAATCCTTCCGTGCTGCCACCGTTCGTTTTGAAAACGGCGTGATCAATGCTGTGGAATTCTTACTCGTAAAAAATAATTTTGACCGCAGTACCATCAATCTCATCCAGGCGAAGTATGAGTATACCTTCCGTACCAAACTGCTTGATTTTTACCAGGGCAGGGAGCTATGGTAAGTGCAAAAAGGTTCAGCAATTGCTGAACCTTTTTTGCGGACCGGACGGGACTCGAACCCGCGACCTCCGCCGTGACAGGGCGGCATTCTAACCAACTGAACTACCGATCCTTGAACCCGAACCAAGACCTCTAACACAATCAGAAATCTGCTTCGTTTTTTCAGGACGGCAAAGATAAGGGTTTCAACTTTTCAGCGAAAAACTTTTTCCATTCTTTTCACTAAAATCGCTGCCCTCACCGGCCTGCTGTATATTTGCTCCTCAACTTTTTTATTATGGACGAACAACAAATGAATCCGCCTAACCAACTCAACATTGAAATTACAGAAGAAGTAGCCGAAGGGGAGTACGCCAATCTTGCCATCATCACCCACAGCCATGCCGAGTTTGTAATTGATTTTGTAAACGTTATGCCCGGCACGCCCAAGAGCAAGGTAAAAAGCCGTATCATTTTTACACCGCAGCATGCCAAGCGTTTTATGAAAGCCCTCACTGAAAATATCCAGCGTTTTGAGGCGGCTAACGGAAGCATCCGTGACTTGGAAGAAATGGCTATCCCTATGAATTTTGGCGGACCCACGGCGCAGGCATGAGAAAGTCGTGAGTAGTCAGTCGTGAGTGGGAGCGGATTCATAATTGAATATTGATAATTTTCTTTGGTTACCGGCAAAGGTTTTTCATAGCAGCGGTTTTGCGTCGCACTCTTGTACTGCACTGCAAATGGCATCAATGGTTTTCATTTCAAATCATCTTTAGTAATAGCATCGTTGTTCATGGAGCAAACATTTTCATACAACCATCTCTATCAATTCACAAAAAACATTTTCTCGGCTATCGGCTGCAGTGAAGAGCATGCGACTACTGCAACCAAAGCATTACTGACGGCTGATGTAAGAGGTATTGACAGTCATGGTGTGGCACGCCTCAGCGGTTATGTGCGTTTGTGGGAAGCAGGTCGTGTGAATGCAACTCCTAACATCCGCATCATTCATGAAAGTCCTTCTACCGCCGTAGTGGATGGTGATGCAGGATTGGGACTGGTAGTGGCATTGCATGCCATGAAGATTGCCATTGAAAAAGCAAAAATATGCGGCACCGGATGGGTGAGTGTACAAAACAGCAATCATTTTGGTATTGCAGGCTATCATGCTATGATGGCTCTGGAACATGATATGATTGGTATGGCAATGACCAATGCCAGTGCTTTGGTTGCGCCTACCTTTTCCAAAGAAAGAATGTTAGGTACCAATCCTATTGCTGTGGCCATACCTGCAGGCAATGAAGAACCATTTGTTGCCGATTTTGCAACAACAACTGCTGCAAATGGTAAACTTGAAATTCTTCAACGTAAAAATGCTGATGCCCCACACGGTTGGATACAGGATGAAAGCGGAAATGCAACAACTGATGCGCATGCATTAAAAAATAAAGGTGCATTATTGCCATTGGGAAGTGACAGAGAGCATGGCAGTCATAAAGGTTATGCACTTGGCAGTATAGTTGATATTTTTTCAGCCGTGTTAAGCGGTGCTAATTACGGTCCTTGGGCTAATCCTTTTCCTGCGTACGTACCCATGCCGCAAAATCAACCGGGAAAAGGGTTGGGACATTTTTTAGGTGCCATGCGTATTGATGCCTTTCGTAAAGCAGCAGATTTTAAAAAAGATATGGATCAATGGTTGCATCGGTTCAGAAATGCAACACCTGTAAATGAAAATCAAAAAGTAATGGTGCCCGGCGACCCCGAACGTTTGTTTGAAAAAGAACGAATGACGAATGGCATACCCATCGTAGCATCAGTTGTTCAAGATTTGACAGAATTGGGACAGAAATTCGGAATCAATCTTTAAATTTGCAACCCGTTTGATTCATTTATTGATGAACGGTGTTAACGTTTTCCTGCACATTGAAAAAAGTTTTTGTTGCCCTTGTGGTTTTAACGAATTTTCAAGTTTACAATAAGGTGGGGGGATGATGAAGAAGTTCATCTTGAATTGTTATGTATAATGCGCAACAAGTTTATCCCCTCCCCGGATGGGTGGAGGAGTCACAGAAAATGAAGATGATGGATAGGGGTGGGTTGCTCAATAGAATTAAAAACGTAAAAGTGTCCCGCTAAAGACGGGATTTTCAATGCGACGCAATAACAGTTAAATAGTAGTAACAAAGCTGATAACAAAAAAATAAAAACAGAATTTATAAACCGCTCCCATTTTGCTTGAGTGTTCAAAACACCCCTTTAGGGGATGGGGGCAAAATTTACTACCATGAAAGTGATGAAGTTTGGCGGTACCTCAGTAGGCAAACCGGAACGTATGCATGATGTAGCAAAATTGATTACACGTGATGATGAAAGTAAGATTGTAGTGTTAAGTGCATTGAGTGGTACTACCAATACACTTGTTGCCATTGGAGCTGCGTTGGCCGAAGCCGATAAAGCAGGTGCCAAACAAAAAATTGATGAGCTTAATGCACATTATCAAAACTTCATTAACAATTTGCTGGGTACTGATGCAGCCAGAGAAAAATGCCGGGCTATAATTGCCGAGCATTTTGAATTTTTAAATATTATTCTCAAAATATCTTTTAATGAAGCTTTGAATAAAGATATTCTGGCACAGGGTGAATTGATGAGTACAAAAATGTTCAGTTGCTACTTAGAAGAAAAAGGAATCAAGCATGCATTGTTGCCTGCGCTTGATTTTATGAGCATTGACAGTTATGAAGAACCGCAGGTGGGAACGATAAAAGTAAAACTGAGCCAATTGTTGAATCAACATAAAGATGTGAAGTTGTTTATTACACAAGGTTACATCAGTCGTAACGCAAAAGGTGAAGTGGATAATTTAAAACGGGGGGGCAGCGATTACAGTGCATCGCTCATTGCGGCAGCCATTAAAGCATCTGTTTGCGAAATATGGACGGATATTGACGGCATGCACAACAACGATCCACGCATTGTAAAGAAAACAGTTGCCATTGAGCAGTTGAGTTTTGATGAAGCTGCTGAGCTGGCTTACTTCGGTGCAAAAATTTTACATCCGGCATCCATCTGGCCGGCACAGCATTATAATATTCCGGTGAAATTGTTGAACACCATGCAGCCAGATGCAAAAGGAACATTGATTGTAGAAGAGGCGGGAAGTGTAGGTGTAAAAGCAGTAGCAGCAAAAGACGGCATCATTGCCATTAAAATCAAAAGCAGTCGCATGTTGCTTGCTTACGGTTTCTTAAGAAAGGTATTTGAAGTGTTTGAAAAATACCGTACTTCCATTGATATGATTACAACATCAGAAGTAGCAGTATCAGTTACTATTGACAGTGATGTTCACTTAAATGAAATCATCAAAGAACTGGAGCCATTCGGCACAATTGATATTGATAAAGACATGAGTATTGTGAGTATTGTTGGTAATGAAATTGCAAAAACAGAGCATGTGCTTTCAAAACTGTTTGACAGTTTATCAGATATTCCTGTACGTATGGTAAGCTATGGTGGCAGTCCGCATAATGTATCGCTGCTGGTGCCTTCATCGTTCAAAACACAAACTTTGCAGGTGTTGAACAAAGGAATTTTTGGATTGGACTAAAACCTCATTCTAATCTACAGTAAAGCCCAACTCCATGGTTGGGCTTTTTGTTGAAATTTATTGCAGTTTGCGTTCAACCATTGAGGTTAAGCATTCTTAAAACCTGAATAAGTTGTGAATTGCAATAGTAACTTTTATGGGGCGGTTATTAAATTGTTATGTAATTGTTAATGTGTAATTACATTTGCTGCAAACCCCCAACAACATGAAACTTCAGTTACAAACATGGCTATTCAGCCTGCTCATGATTTTCCGTGGCGTTGCTGCTTCAGCACAGGTAACCACAGCTACTTTAAATGGACTTGTACAGGATAAAAAAGGTGCAGCACTTGCATCTGCAACTGTAATGGTTGAATTTCCAGATGCAGGTATTAAACAAATTATCACTACAAAAGCAGACGGAAGATTTGTGGTGCCCAACCTGAGAGTAGGAGGCCCTTATAAAATCACCATCACCTTTGTAGGTGACAACACAGTAATCATTAATAATGTGTTACTTGAACTGGGGCAGAATACACCAATAGAAGTTGCAATGGAAGAAAAAGCTGGTGATTTAAAAGAGGTAGTCATTCAGGGCAGCAACCGCATATTTGATAATAAAAGAACAGGCGCTTCTACAACTATTAATAACAAACTGCTGCGTTCATTGCCTACCATTAATCGTTCAGCAGATGATTATTTGCGTTTAACCCCCTCAGCTGCTTCTACTTATAATGGTTTATCATTTGCAGGACGTAACGGACAGTACAATAACTTTTCGCTTGATGGCGCTGTATTTAATAACCCTTTTGGTTTGGATGCACCCACCCCCGGGGGACAAACAAATGCTCAACCGGTTTCACTTGACGCCATTGATCAGATACAGGTGAATATTGCACCTTATGATGTTACACAAGCCGGGTTTACCGGTGCGGGAGTTAATACTGTAACAAAAAGCGGAAGCAATACTACTTACGGAACTGCATATATGTTTTACCGCAATCAAAGTTTTACGGGTAAGAAAGTAGATGGAACTAAATTTGAAATTCCTTCACTTTCGCAATTTCAGGCAGGCGCATCTTTAGGTGGCGCATTGAAAAAAAATAAATTGTTTTACTTCGTAAATTTTGAAACAGAACAACGTACGGATCAGCCTACAGCTTATGTGGCACAAAATGCAAGCAATAACGGCAAATCAAATACTTCCCGTGTTTTAGAAAGTGATTTGATTGCTGTAAGCAGTATCTTAAGATCAAAATTTGGATATGAAACCGGACCTTATCAAGGGTTTACATATGACCAAACAAATTATAAATGGCTTGCAAAAATTGACTGGAATATCAATCAGGTTCACAAGCTTGCCTTAACATACAATGGTTTAAGCGCATCAAAAGGTAAGCCGGCGCATCCAAGCGCTATTGGGCGCAGAGGGCCTGATTTTACAACGCTCCAGTTCCGTAATTCCGGATATGAAATTGTAAACAATCTCAACTCTTTCAGCGGTGAATTAAAATCAAACTTTAACAGCAAGTTTGCCAATAAACTGCGTGGCGTGTTTACAAGTTTTCGTGATAAGCGAAATCCATTTTCAGAACCATTTCCCGTGGTAAACCTTACTAAAAACGGAGTTCGTTATATTATTGCAGGGCACGAGCCTTTCTCCATTTATAACCGTTTAAATCAGGATGCATTACAAATCACTGATAATTTCAATGTGTTCTTAAAAAATCACACTTTAACTGCAGGATTTTCTTATGAGCAGTTTAAGTTTGGTAACTCATTTAACTTAACAGGATATGGCCCCACTTTATTTTCAGAAGCCGATGTTCAAACATTTAAAGACAGTGTACCTGTAAGTGGTGCTTTTGTTTTTGGGGCTTATCCATTGGATGTGGATGTAAATTATGCCCGCAATCGTGCAAGGGCTGATCAATGGTCATGGTATTATTTAACTGTATCTCAATTGTCTTTTTACTTCCAGGATGAAATAAATGTATCTAAAAACTTTACACTCACATTAGGATTGCGTGCAGATAAGCCCAATTATACAAACCTGAGTTTTGTGAGTCCGGATTTTAATGCAGATGGTACTTATAAAGGAACTGTTACACAAGGTTCACCCACACTTCAGAATAACGATAATCTGACCTTGTTTGATGCAAACGGAAGAAGAATTACAAACGGTGCCGGAAGAGATTTGGACAATAATCGTCTTCCTACTAAGAAATTTCTTTTATCGCCACGTTTAGGGTTTAATTGGGATGCAAAAGGTGATAAGAGTATACAGATTCGTGGAGGTAGTGGTTTGTTTACAGGACGTTTTCCATTTGTATGGATTGGTAACCATATAGGTAATCCTTTCAGCTTTTTCTATAATGCAACAGATAGAGATTTCCAGTGGCCACAGGTTTGGAGAACCAATATTGGAACTGATTTTAAAATTCCTTTCGGAACCATCTTTACCATTGATCTCGCTTATACAAAAGATGTAAATGCTATGATGGTACGTAACTATAATTTAGGCACACCGAGCGGTACATTAAATTCTGGAACAGGCGATAACCGTAAAATCTATACGGCTGCAGATAAAGGTTCTGCTAATGCATACGTATTTACCAATACAAATGTGGGCTACCAGTTTAATGCCAGCTTTCAGGCCCAGCAAACATTCAAAAACGGATGGTATGCAATGGTAGCATATAACTATCTTACTGCAAAAGATGCAAGTTCTATTTCTGCAGAAATTTCAAGTGACGCCTTTGACCGTAACCCCATTCTGAATAATGCCAATGCAGCCATACTATCACCTTCTTTGTATGGTATTCAGCACCGCATTATTGCAGCAGTTTCAAAAAAATATGAATATGGTAAAAAATGGGCAACTACTATTTCTGCATTCGGTTCGTGGAATGCAGGTGATCGTTTTGCCTATGTTTACGGTGGTGATATAAACAATGATGGAACAAATTCAAATGACCTTTTATATGTTCCTACAGACGCTGAAATAAGCACAATGAACTTTGCTGCGTTTACTGACATTAACGGAAATGTACAAAGCCCCGCAGCTCAACGTACTGCTTTGCAAAGATTTATTGCTCAGGATAAATATTTAAGTGGATTGCGTGGTCAATTTACTGAAAAATACGGGGCCACAACTCCTTGGTACAGTCAGGTAGATGTACGTGTACTTCAAGATCTGAAGCTTGGCAAAGAAAAGAAACAAACACTACAAATTAGTTTTGACTTCATTAACCTTGGTAATTTTATCAGCAGTAAATGGGGTGTGCGGCAATATGCAACTACTTCAGGTTACTTTCAGCCGTTGAGTGTTAATCTTGTAGGTAATACACCCGTTTATCGCTTTGACCCTTCTCTTACCAAAACATTTTTATCAAACCCTGATTTGCAAAGCCGTTGGCAGATGCAATTCGGATTGCGTTATATCTTTTAAATAAAAATTGAACTGGTGAAATATAAACCCTGCTGTTTTCAGCAGGATTTATATTTGAAATAGAATTATATAC
>CAYPBV010000137.1:0-2222 GCA_964409025.1 uncultured Chitinophagaceae bacterium
TTAAACTTGCTTCCGAATTTATTAATACTACAGATAAATCTGTTTTTCTTACAGGGAAGGCCGGAACCGGCAAAACAACTTTTCTGAATACACTTTGGCAAAACATTGCTAAGAAATGTATAATTGTTGCACCTACCGGCATTGCGGCAGTCAATGCAAATGGAGTTACCATTCATTCTTTTTTTAACTTGCCTTATGGACCTTTTCTTCCAGGAAAAAGTCAGCCAGGAGCTTCAATAGATAGTAATAAAAAGGCGCTAATTAAGGAGCTTGAACTACTGGTTATTGACGAAGTATCAATGTTGAGAGCTGATACATTAGATGCAATTGACTATGTGCTCAGGAGAACGAGAAAAAAAGAAGATGTGCCATTTGGAGGGGTTCAGGTTTTATTCGTAGGAGACCTATGCCAACTTTCACCAATCATTGCAGATGAAGAGTGGATGCAGATAAAATCTTATTACAATGGAATTAATTTCTTAAACGCACTATCTGTAAAAAAAGCACCACCGCTATTTCTCGAACTTACGCAAGTCTATCGGCAATCAGACGATAGCTTCATTGAATTGCTGAATCTCATGCGAACAGGTAATTGTTCTCAAAGAGAAGTTGAGTTAATCAACACTTATTACAAACCTGATGCTGTAAATCATAAAAGTGCCGTTATCCTTACGACTCACAATGCTAAAGTTGATTCAATAAATGAAAAAGAGCTTAAAACGCTTACCACCCAAGAGCACTCATTGTGGGCAGAGGTTGATGGTGACTTTGATGAAGTGTCTTTCCCCACTGAGAATTGTTTAACATTAAAAATTGACGCAAGAATAATGTTATTGCGTAATGACAAGGGAAAAGATAAAAAATATTATAACGGAAAGACAGGTTTGATAAAAATTATAGAACCTGAAAGATTATCTATCCTTCTTGACGATGGCAAATTGATACAAATTGAAAAGGAAGTTTGGTCAAAAATAAAATATGTATTTAATGAATCAAGAAATACTGTAAGTCCTGAAGTAATAGGTACATTCAAACAGTTTCCCGTTAAGTTAGCCTGGGCTATTACAATTCATAAAAGCCAGGGGTTAACTTTTGAAAATGCAGTTTTGGATTTAGAAAATGTTTTTGTTCCGGGACAGGCTTATGTTGCTTTAAGCCGATTAAAATCTTTACAGGGTTTGTCTTTAAGTTCTCAGGTTAACCTTCAAATTATTAATAATTCAGCTTTTTCTGCCGGAGCTTTGCCAGATGCATTACCCGGAGATAAACTAAACGAAATTCTTTCGAATGAGCAGGCATTGTTTGCAGAACGAAAACTCAGAAGTCATTTTAGCTGGGAAGAGTTATCTGCTTTTTTTTCTCAGAATGATAATTTTCTAAACAACTATGCTGCAATTACGGAAGTAGTTGTAAGAGTTAAAAACTGTATTATTACTTCACTTAAATTTACAGACGAGGTAAGCGGTATCTGCAAACTAAAACAAGGGGATAAATATCAACTGCTCGAATCAAGAATTACTGCGGCGGCGTCTTATTATCTGGCAGAAATTGATAACAGGATTATGCCAACAGTAAAACAGGAGTATTCCAAAACAAAAGGAAGTATAAATTTTAAGTTGCAATTCAGGCTTATAGCTGAGTTAAAAAAGCTGCTTGAGCAAAAGCGAATTAATTTTATTAGCGCAGAAAAATTTGTCAGAAATTTTATTTCAAGCACAACTGACACTCATAAATTATAACGTTCTGCCCCTATCAATCAATTAAATATCAATTAGTTGTATTAAAAATTTCGAAGGCAACAAAATTTCTAAAAATATTGCTCGCAATATCAAGCAACACTTTGTATATTTGCTTGCAATACTTAGCAAACCGATAAATTTAAACTCATGCAAAATTATGGCGAATACTTCAGGGCTTTGAGAGAAGCAAAAAATATGACCCTTCGGGAAGTAGAGAAACAGGCTGATGTTTCAAATGCTTATTTAAGTCAGCTTGAATCAGGAAAAGTAAAACAACCTTCTCCGTTAACGCTTCACAAACTTTCTGAAATATATGGTGTAAGTTATGATTTGCTTATGGAGAAAGTAGGCTATCCTGTTCCTGAACGGAAAGAAAAAGTGAAAAGTGAGTCGGGTAAAACATCTATTGCCTACAGGCTTGGCGATATTTCAGATGATGAAGAATTGGAATTACTTAATTATTTAAAGTTTATCAGAAATCGG
>CAYPBV010000137.1:2232-9069 GCA_964409025.1 uncultured Chitinophagaceae bacterium
AAAAAATGATTTCAGTTACCGGATATAAGCAGTTTGTTCAATGTGAACGGCTTTGGTTCTACAAGAATATTGTAGCAGATAGCCGGGTAAAAAATGATTTATTTCGGCGGGAAGTAACATTACTTTCAAAGTTGCAGACTGTTCAAGCCTGGAGGGGTACAATAGTAGATAATATTCTAAGCAAATACCTGGTACTGGCAATCAATAATAAATACCCGGTAAAGAAAGATTATTTTATTGAACAGGCACTTGCAATGTTTGATGTACAATTAGAGTATGCTGTTTCTAAAAACTATCGTAAGCCGGATGCTGTATTAACAAATAACCCTGAATTTAATGCCTTTTTTGAATGTGAGCTTGGAGAGGGTGTTTCTGACGGGGAAATCAATCAGGCTAAAGATGATATCATTACTGCTCTTACAAATATTCTTGACGACAAAAATTTTATTGATTACCTGAAAACTGCCAAATATGTAATTAGTCAAAGGCCATTGATTTACAATTTTGACCGGTTTAGTGTAAAAGCAATACCTGACTTTATTGCTTTTTTCGATGGTGGTCCGCCGCATATTTTTGACTGGAAAGTACATACCTATGGTACGGCTTCATACGATGACCAGTTAATTGCCTATGCAGTGGCACTTTATAAAGTAGGTACAATAAAACCTCATGCAGATTTTCCTACAAATATTTCTAAGTGGAAAATTCAGGAGTATAAACTGACCGAATATCAATTGCTTCACAAAGACCGGATAAAAAGGGATTATGATGTAACAGATGATAAAATTGAAGCCTTCGGAGAGAATATGTCTTCTGCCATAATCAGGATGCACATAGCCGGTGCTAACAAAAAGTACAGTCAATTGAGTGCGGATAATTTTTCCACCACAGAATACATTGAGCATTGTCAAAGGTGTCCATTTCAGAAAATATGTAAAACAAATAGTTATGAAACAACCAGTAAGTACGCAGTACGAGACGAACATTTTCAAGATTGAAAATTGTAATCTATTGTCTGCTGATTATTTTTTGTATGAAATAATTGGATTAAAAGAGTCAAAGGCTGATGATGATGCTAATGACGATTTTGATATTAATATTCAATACATAATCAAAAGCCTGGCTTATAAACTCAGGCATCCGGTTACTGTTGTTACAAAGGATAAAAAGCCTCATCTCGTTATAAGGGCAGATGATGATATTACTAATAAAGTACCTGATGAATACACCGTAAAACACGGCGATGTTGTATATTTTAAAAAGAGTGGCAATCCTATAAGATTGGATTTTGTCAATTATGATGAAGAAACTAAAAAAGTTATTCTGAGGTTCTTACAATTTGATAGCCAATCAGAACTTACAAAGAATGAAGGTCTTTGGCAGCCAGGCTCCGGAGACGGGTTTTTTAATGTAATTGCTAAAGAACAAAGAAATCCTGTGGGCATATATACTGGTTTTTATTCCAGGGTGACCGAATTGCCAGGTAAGGGATTTGGCTTTGAACTGGACATAACTAAGAAATACATATCTCTATATCCGCTAAATGCCCGTTTGACAAGAAATGAATTTAAATCGCAAAAGGTAAGCAAATCACATTATGTGTATCACTACGGTGGAGTCAGATATGAAATACGGCCAGTTGAATTTAGCGACTTAAATGTGTCAAATTATAAGTTCACCCGGGAAGCTGATGGCAAGGTGGTAACATTGCTGCAGGATATTAAGGAGAAATTTGGGCAGTCTATGCCACCTGAAGTAGCCAATCTTCCCGATGATGCAGCCGTATTGTTATATAGAACAAATGATGGACAAGAGAGAGCCGCAGTGGCAGCACTCTGTTATAAAGTATATGATACCGAAGACCCTGTAGTGCAAAAAGTGCATCATAAGTCAATTATAAATCCTTTTCCAAGAAGAAGGTTAATTCGCATCATTCATAATAACTACTTCCGGAGATTGATGTATGGTAAAATCAAATTGCAAGTAAGTACTCAACCAATTTGTGTTGAAAAGAAGAAATTTCTGGCTCCTGACTCGCTGTTTGGTAATAATGTGTCTTTGTCAGTACGAAATACAGAAAACTCTATTCATACATTTCTGGAAGACCTTGGAAAAAAGCGAAAGGCATTGTTATTTGATGATAATGCAGGGTTTTATACGAATGCAATATTTGAAACACAGTATTATTTAGTGCCACAGACCGTATATAATATGTTTGGTAATGAGAAACATTTTCTTGGTCACTTAAGGGCGCAGGTAAATAGAACTCATCCTACAGAAGATGGATGGAATCCCATTGTGATTACTTATGACAACAGGAATAAGAGGAATGCCGTGGCAATTGGGTTTGAAATTTTACAAAAGATGGAAGAAAATATTAAGAAGAATAGCGGTGGGTATGCACTCATTATGCTTCCATCAGGAGTAGAAAAGGAACAACGCCAGCATGATGATTTAGCCGCATTAGTAGTATCTGAGTGCCTCGAAGAATACAATATTACTGCAAGTATCATGCACAGCGATACTTTGGAAGAATGTTTTTTATACACCGAAACTAATGGACAGAAAGGTTATGTAATAAAAAGAGAATTAAAAGGTAAATACGATGGCTATGTGAAAGGTGTTGCAATCAATCAAGTACTTCTGAATAATGAAAGATGGCCCTATGTTTTAAATTCACCTTTACACGCAGACTTAACAATTGGTATTGATGTAAAAAAACATATAGCCGGGTTCACCTTCATTGATAAATATTCAAAAAACATACTTACCAAATTCGATAAATCTAAGAATAAAGAACGTTTATCAGAAAGCCAAATTATTAAAATGCTTGTCAGGTATATTACTGTACAGAAAAATAATACGGCTAACCCTTTAAAAAAGATAGTTATACACCGTGATGGAAAATTATTTGCAGTTGAACGTACTGGAATATTTAAGGCTATTCAATTATTGAAAGAAAAGGGCATTTTGCCTGACGATGTTTCTATTAATATTGTTGAGATACCTAAACACTCAATACTTCAATTACGTCTTTTTGAAGTGCTTAAAGAGTATGATGTATTGCATAGCGACAATGACAACGGTTCGGTATTAAATCCTGAAATTGGCTCCTGGGTTAAGATAAATAACCGGGAGGCTTTTCTTTGTACAACAGGACGGGAGTTTAAACATAATGGAAGCTCTAATCCGTTATATATTAAATTCCCTTTTGGAAACATGGATATAGAGCACATTCTGGAAGACATCTATTATTTGTCATGCCTGGCCTACACAAAACCAGATGATTGCTCAAGGTACCCATTGACAATTAAAATAACTGACAGACGAATTAATATACTCGGCAGTGATTTTGATTTGGAAGCACTTGATGTTCTTAAAACTATTCATTCATAACATTAAACATACAACTATGAGCAATATTGGTATAAATACAAATTCTTTTCGCATTACGAGTAAGTATCTGGATATACTCAATGATTTTATTGTGAAGGCCAAAATACACCCTGAAATTACAGAAGCACGGCAGGAACAGCTCATTGATTTTGTATCCAAACTCACTGATGTAAATAATGCTGAACCTCAGTTTCAAATGCTGGCAAGTATAATTGAACGGGAGCTGCGGAACTTTAACAAAAGACCAGATGTTTTCTTTAGTACACTAATTGAAGATATCAAGAATAAAAACACAGAAACAGTTATACCTAAAATTGAAATGATAACAGAAGCTTTGGATGTTGAGAATAGTGAAGTTTTGGCAAAGATAATAGGCGATTAACTTATGAAGAATTATATTAACGGCGCAATCAGAGAGGCTATTGCCAAAGGTCGGGTCTTAATGTCAAAAATACCCGGTGCAAGAGAGCTTGGAGTGTATTTTCCATCATTAGCAACAATCGCAAACAGGGAAATTGAACAAATTATATCTGAACTTGATTATTTGTACAATGATGATGACTACAATGACCCCAAAAGTATAAGGCAGAAATTTTCTAAGTTCAAGCAACTTTCTGGCCGAATGTCTGATATTGAAAATGTAGTCATCGCCGCTATGAGCAGAAAAGCCGCTGACGATGAGTTTGTAAATAAACTTGTATATCAAATTTGTCAGGAAATAAATTATCCTCTGCAGACACCTGTAGCATCGTGTTTATCACAGAAATATTATCACATTTATCCTGACTACAATCTTATTTGCATACCACTTTTAGAATCGGAATTTGTGTTACACATTCCTGACATTTATCATGAGTTAGGCCATCCGCTTTTGTATTTAGAAAACCCAAAGCTGGATGCAATGCAAAATAACCTGGGTTTATTTAATGTTGAAGTGAGAAAGTACTTTGATGATGAAATAAAAAGGCGGGAGCTTAATAAAACGAATCAGGCAGAATTTGATTCAATTCATGTTTGGAAAGAATCATGGGTTGAAAAGTGGTCAGTTGAGCTGTTCTGTGATTTATTTGCAACATACACTTTGGGTCCGGCGTATATCTGGTCAAACATACACATGTGTACAAAAATGTCATGGGAGGTTTACAAAATTCCGACATTTCAAAAATCATCACATCCACCAGGCGAAGCCAGAATGAAAGCAATTTTGTATGGTTTGGAGTTAGTTGGGTTCAAGGATGTTAAAAAACAGATAGAAGCTAAATGGGATGAATTCAAAGTTATAGTTGACCATAAAAAACCAACTGGATTTCCTGTAGCTGTACCTGATAAATTACTTAAATTGGCTGCAGAATTTTGTCTTGTTGGTACAAAACAAATTGGCTGCGACATCATTTCGCCTGAAGCAAAAGGTAAAGTATGTGAACTGTTGAATAATTCCTGGAAACAATTCTGGGCAGACCCTGAAAATTTTTATGAGTGGGAAAAGACAGCCGTTGCACAATTTAAAACAACCTTGTAAAAAGTGATATATTTATATGTGATGGATTATTGAAATTAAATTAATAAATATTGGCTCTATGTCTGATAAAATAAGTACGGCAAAAGAAGCGATAATAACTTTTTTTGACAAAGCAGAAGGTGATTATTGGAAAACACTTGATGAAATATCGGTACAAACAAAAATTGACCCTAATATTGTTGTCAATGTAATAACCAATTCCGGGGAATTTGTAAGGTCTTCTTATAGAAAAAAGGCCGGAGAGCCATTATTTACCTCAAGGCGTTTATTTAGAAATAAGGCACCCTTAATGGACAAGATTATAGGAACATTTAAGAACCGAATAGATTAAACACTATGCCTATACCAGAACCAGTTTTTATTTCCGGACTTGGGGGAGCCGCTGTTCAAATTCTTTATTTGATTGATGGCATGAATGCACCCAAAGACAGACGTCCTGATTTTAAATCAATCTTATACTATTTGGCTATAGTCTTCAATATTGCATTAAGTGTAATACTTGGATATGTTTATTTTGACGATGCACAAAAGCTTAATAAGATTGTGTACTTCCATATTGGTCTATCCGCTCCTTTAATTCTACGGACATTAGCCACTACTCTTCCTGAAGTTATACGGGCATCTAATTCTGGCAAAGAAGAGTAAAGAGTTAGTTGATTAAATTGGCAATACTATTCGGATTTGGGAGTAAGTCCTTTATATTCTTAGGAGTATGCTTTGAGGTTTTATTTTATAAGTAGCTTTATGCATATAACCAGAATAAATACTATTTCACTCAACTTATTTTACACTTTCCAAAACATCCACATAACTCAACTTCAATTTCGAAATCACCTTATCACAAAGCTCCTGATTGCTTTGCTTGCTCCAGTAATATTTTTCTGCTGCATCATCATAGTAGCGGTATACTTCCGTTACCTTTTGAAGAATCATGGTATCGGTAGATTTGATAACCTCTCTTAGTTCATCTATAAGTTCAGAAGCAGCCTTACCCTGGCCGGATAAAACCGTGGAGCCATAGTTTTGCAGGTAATGGTCCAATGTGCCGTCTTTAATTATTGTTTTAAGTACAATTCGGGTAAACAAATCCCGGTATTTAGAGCCTTTAAAGTCAGCATAGATTTTTGTTGCGTTGCCGGGTACTGCATTTCTTACTGCATATTCCATCACCCGCCGAAGGTTATGTGCCAGAACAAGAAATTGAATGTGCTGCAGGTTCTTTCCGGAAAAGACTTTATCGTACAGTTTTTTTGATTCAAATATTTCACTTACACGAGATATATAGGCCAGCGACATTTCTGAGCAGCATACAAGCACCTGCGCCAGCGTATCAATATAGATAGGTTCTTTCGTACTGTTGAAATACTTTTCTGTGAATTTTTCTTTAGCTTCCCTCATAAGATTTTCAAAGGCGCCTTCCTGTCGCTCATAGAAAATACCTGCATCTTTAAAACGATTTTCAAGAGTAATCTGTATTTCATCATTTGCCCTCAATGCAGCAGCCGACATAGAATTTTGCCTGTTATTGGCTTCTGCCACTTCTCGCCAGAGTTCCTTTTCATCGGTGGCAACAATCCGGATAGATACTGGTATCTTACCCCACACTCTCTCGTCCAGTTTATTCTTAGAAACAGCTTCCTGGTAAAAGAAATACGCAGATTTTATCGTTTGGCATCCGTTCAATACCGATGGATTAACTAACTCTGCTGTTTTATCTTTCTTCTTTACATTTATTTTAGTGGAGTAGATAGTGACTCCATTGTGTAAGAACCCGAATTTTTCCGGTGGAAATTTTCCGTTGTTAATCAAATCAAGTGTTTCCTTTATTTTCCCCGCCGGCCCTTTCACTTCATTTTTTTTGCCGTATAAAAACAGGCGGACATTTTTATCAAACAACTGGTTTCCTTTCATCTCATATAAAT
>CAYPBV010000138.1:0-9060 GCA_964409025.1 uncultured Chitinophagaceae bacterium
CTCATCAGGCGCATTGTAAAGCTGAGTTTAACGGCAACTGCATGCATGTTTATTCTGTTTAATGTATTTGCAGCCGAGCTTCTTTCCTTTTTTCAACTCTCACCTGCTTTTGTGGATGCGGCTATTCCGCCATTACGCATTGTTACCGTGGGTATGGTGTTTATGAGTTTTTCTGTGGTATGGTTGAATGCTGTTACCGGAACAGGTAATACCAAAGTAAACCTGCTTATTGAAGCCGTTACCATTACCCTTTACATTATTTATGTGTATCTGGTTTTAGAAGTGTGGCACCTGAACTTAGTATGGGCCTGGGCTTCTGAAAAATTATACTGGGTAGCGATTTTTACAATGGCCTACTTTTATATCATGAGTGGCAAATGGCGGGGTAAGGTGATATAGATAAGGAGTTCAAGTAAACTTTGAAACTTTTTTATAATATACTTTGAATAAAAGCGAAGTGAGTACTTGATAGGAGCCGCTGAACGTCATTCCGAATGAAGCCATAGGCGTAACTTAAGTTCTCAATCACTTATGGCGTAATGAGGAATCTCCAAACTTTCATACTGTTTGAAGTAATAAGAATTTAAAATCAGGTTGAGTCATTTCCGGCTTTTATATTTTATAGAGATGTCTCCTATCGTCGACATGACGACACTCCGATTGTTTGAAAGCGTTTATATTCATGACCTGACGGGTTAATGACAATAATGCAAATCGGTTATTACAGTTCAATCAAACAATCAGGCTTTAACCTGTCAGTGTCAAAATTTTATCCGACACTGACAGGATGTGAACTTAACTTCAACTGCATTATTTTATTTATGGAGGATGATTAGGCTCAACCTGTCAGGTCTTATTCTAATCAAAAATCTCATTCAACAGACCTGCCAGCCGCACACCGCCTTTTAATAACTGCTGATTGACTGTTTCAATAAAATCATAACTGTAACGAAAACTCAGTCTTTGTTCAGGTTGGGTAATGCTTTTGTAAATGGTATCAGCTAATTGGTAAGATTCAAAGAACCATTGCTCTCTGGGTTGTTGCTGCCAGGTGCTGCGTTGTTCTTTAGTGGTATGATTGATATGCTTCACAAACTCTGTATAGCTCAGCTTTTGTTGCTCAATAATCCGATCGTCCCACACGGCATGCAGATTGGTTGGCTCGCCAAACCATTGCACACGAATGCGGTTACCACCCAAATCTTCTGCCCGGCTCACATGCATGGGCTGGTGCAAATCCCCTACGATATGGATAAGCATACGCAGGCAAAACTGTTTTCGTTCTGTGGTAAGATTTTTATTCTGCAATTCACTGATTAAAAAATTAAGCTTGGTGTACGCATCCACAGCCGTATCCTGTTTGAGATAGGCTTCAAATGCTGGATAATCCATGCCCATTTTAATGTTGATGTAATGCCAGGGGTCCAGATAACGCATGGTGGTATCGCTCTTGATAAAATCAGCCCAGTTGCTGCTCATGGCTACCGATTCATTGCCCAGGATAGCTGCAATATTTTTTCTTGCTTTTTTACTCAAATAAGAATCAGCAATTTCACCTATGATACGATGACCGTTTGCACCCCATGCAAAACAGGTGTTTACAACAAAAAATCCGGCAATAACAAACAAAATGGTTTTACGCATACAATTAAAATGAGGTGCAAAAATAAGGAGATGTGTTTGGCAGTAATCTTTTTTTGTATGAATTCAATACTATCATTTACCTCTTGCTCCAAACAAGAGACTACCAATCCGCACAATGGTACTTCCCTCTTCAACGGCAATCTTGTAATCGCCGCTCATACCCATGGAAAGAATGGATAATGAATAATTGTTAATTGATAATTGATTATTTGCTTTATCAAAAATTATTTTTAGCCTGTTGAATTCCTTCCGCACCAAATTCATATCCTCACTAAAACTCGCCATACCCATCAATCCGCACAGGTTTGTATTTTTCATTAGCAAATTAGCAGATTGGTTAATCAGCACATTCAACTCTTCTTCATCCAAGCCAAACTTTGTTTCCTCCTGTGCAATATGTATTTGCAGCAACACATAAATAGTTCTGTTAAGCTTGGCTGCCTGCTTGTTAATTTCTTTCAGCAGCTTTTCACTATCCACGCCATGTATCAAATGCACAAACGGTGCAATGTATTTCACCTTATTGCTTTGCAGGTGACCAATGAAATGCCAGCGGATATCTTTCGGCAACTGTTCTGCTTTCTCCACCAGTTCCTGTACATAGTTCTCCCCAAAATCACGCTGCCCCAGCTCATACAATTCAAGTATATCACTTACAGGTTTGGTTTTACTCACCGCTACAAGCGTTACGTTCTTTGTTTGCAGTTCTGATTTTATTTGGAGGTATGCTTCTTTATTTACAGCCATAGTTCAAAATTATTACAATACATTCTTCTTCCGTGTATTCAGTGCTTTTGTTGCAAAAAAATGTGCTGACTGTTTTCAATCAGCACATCCCCAAATCTGCATATTATTTTAGAATGGAACGACCAATTACAATCCGCTGCACTTCACTTGTACCCTCATAAATCTGCGTAATCTTGGCATCACGCATCAAACGCTCAACATGAAATTCTTTTACAAAACCATAACCGCCATGTACCTGCACCGCTTCTACCGTTACCCACATCGCAGCTTCACTGGCAAACACTTTTGCCATTGAGGAGCTGAGCGTATAATCAATACCATTATCTTTTTCCCATGCCGCTTTTAAACATAGTAAACGGGCCGCTTCAATCTTTGTAGCCATATCAGCCAGTTTAAATTGAATCGCCTGGTGATGCATAATTTCTTTACCAAAGGCCTTGCGTTCTTTTGAATATTTCAACGCCCGTTCATACGCACCACTTGCAATACCCAATGCCTGCGCTGCAATGCCAATCCTTCCGCCGGCCAATGTTTTCATGGCAAACGTAAAACCGAAACCATCTGCGCCAATCCTGTTTTCCTTGGGCACTTTTACATCCGTAAACGAAATGCTGTGTGTATCACTTCCACGTATACCGAGCTTATTTTCTTTAGCACCTACCGTTACACCGGGCCAGCTTTTTTCAACTATAAACGTATTGATGCCACGGCTACCCTTAGCCGCATCAGTTTGCGCCATCACCAAATAAACCGAAGCACTTGAACCATTTGTAATCCAGTTTTTAATACCGTTAAGCACATAATAATCGCCCTTATCTTCTGCTGTAGTACGCTGACTGGTGGCATCACTGCCCGCTTCAGGTTCACTCAGCAAAAACGCACCAATATACAGTTCACCATCTTTCTTGCCCTGGGCCAGCGGTGTTAAATAGGTTTGTTTTTGTTCCTCAGTACCAAATTCCTGCAGGCCGTAGCACACAAGACTGTTGTTCACACTCATGCACACACTCACACTGGCGTCAATCTTGCTGATCTCTTCCATGGCCAGCATATAGCTCACCGTATCCATGCCGGCACCGCCGTATTCAGGTTTTACCATCATACCCATAAAGCCGAGGTCGGCCAGTTGGCTAATCTGTTCTTTCGGAAATTTCTGATGCTCATCCCGTTCAATCACGCCGGGCAGACATTCCGTTTGCGCAAAATCACGGGCCGCTTTCTGAATCATGAGCTGCTCTTCTGTAAATTCAAACTGCATATCGCTAAAATTTGGCGCAAAGATAAGGGCTTACGGCTTTATACAAACAGGTGGTAGTCTCGCAACGGCAGAGAAAGGTTTATGCTTTGCATAAAAGGGAAGAAAATGGTGTTACAGGAGTTGGTGCTGCTATGGGGCGTCTGTTGCGTCGCACTCTTGTACTGCCGAAGCTTTATTGTGCGGGATTCTAAGAATAATTCCTAACTATAATATAATTTCACTCAAAATTAGTATAGCCATAGAAAAAACTTTATCTGTTACACCCTTAATGCATTATCTTACTGCAAAAAGTGATTACACTTTTGGTTTAAAAAATTCACTAAAGAATCCATATTCGAAGTGATTGACCAAATAAGATTACTTAGTCAACCGATATTATTCAGTTTACGTTAAGATATTTATATTTGGAAAATAAAATAAAAGATGTCGATTTCAAATCTATATATAAAAGAAATATTTGTAGACAACTTCAAGTCGCTCAAAAACTCTAAAATTCAATTTAAGGATGGTTTAAACATTATTATTGGCAAGAATGGTGCAGGCAAATCTAATATGTTGAATTTTATTTACAAGTATGCTGCAAATAATCCTTTGAGAAGCTATCGATTAAGAGGAAGTAATACAAATTTCAGTGTTGTGCTACTATACAACCAGAATGGGAAAAAATACGAATTAAGTATTACAATTGAAAGAACTAAACGAACAGAGCAAGCCGCAATAAGAGACTCGAATTTTAGCTTTGAGGCTACAATAAGTAAAAAAAACAATAATAAAATTGAGCTTGATAATGTAAGATTTGATTTGTCGGAATTACAGCCTCGCCGCAGAACGTCAACAAATGAGGAAATTCTTAAAATTTTTAATATTTACAGGGACATTGAAACAAGATATATTTCATACAATTTACCTGAAAGTGAAAACTGGTTAACAAAACCGGCAAGAATCACTATAGACACTGAAGGTATTGTTAGCATTGGTGAAGAATATTCAGATTACGGGTTTCTTCTAAATCTTGAAATTGATATTGAACTTGACTACCTAGAAAATATTCCTAAAAAAATAATGAACAATGAAACCTTATTGAAAAATCATATAGTGGAGCTTTTGAATAATACAAACAAACTCAGCGAACTAAATGAAGTCTTACGTAAATACACTATTATACAGGATAGTCGTATTAATCCTAATATAAATGTTTATTCTAATGACCAGATTACCATTATTGAAAATTTAACATTAGAATTTTTAATTGAAGATGACTGGATGCCTTGGTCTTATCTCTCCGACGGAACAAAACGACTATTTTATGTTATTTCTGAAACCTTGACATCACATACAGGGATAATACTAATGGAAGAACCTGAATTAGGAATTCATCCACATCAGCTTTACAGTTTGATTGATTTTTTAAAAGAACAATCATTAAATAAACAGATAATCATATCAACACATTCGCCATTATTGTTGGATGCTTTAAGTCCCTTAGATTTAGATAGAGTTATTATTGCGAAGAATAATAAACGTTCAATTTTCAACCCTCTGACAAAAATACAAATCAAAAAAGCTCAAAAATACATGGCTGAAGTTGGTGATTTAAGTTACTATTGGTTACATTCAGATTTGGAATCATGAAAAAAATAGGATTAATAGGCGAAGACCCCAATGATACTACTTCATTAAAGAATTTACTACTTCAAAAACATCCAAGTGGTTTACAGTTTAAGCAATTAATCAAAAACAAAAAAGGGTATCAATTAGATAATGCTAAGATTCCATCCGCTTTAAAAATAGAATATGACGAATATAAACCGCAGCATGTGATTTTTATTAGAGATGCCGATTCTTTGCCAACAAATATTATAAAAATTCAAAAAATAAAGGATTGGTTTAATAAATTGAATGAAGTAATTGACGGCAAGGGAATTCTTTTAATAAATATATATGAGCTTGAAGCATTGATTTTAGCAGATATTGACACATTTAACTTACACTATAATACTACAATACGCTATGCAAAGAATGTTATGTATCAGCAAAAACCAAAAGAATTTTTAATTCAAAAAACCTGGAAAACAAAAAAGAGATATTCAGAATCACATTGTCCAGATTTATTTATGCACTTAAAATTTGATACTATTATTAAAAAAGCTGCTTTTTTTAATGAATTTTACTCTCATTTTGTTAGCACTTTAAAGATTAAAAAATGACCTCTGCTATCCGTGTGTTCCAAACTGCTCTGCTATCCGTAGTATTCCAAACAAATAAAGCTGGCTGTGGTAATCGATGAGTAATGAACAAGAAGCTCAAAGCTGTCTTTAGTTTCCCGCATTTGGGCGGGACAAGTGCAACTACAGCCAAGATGCATAGCAGTACAAAAGCCCATAAACTATTCTTCATCAGCAAGTCGCTCATCCCAAAATACAGGCGGATGAGCCACTGCATCAACTTTTTTTGCCATTGTTGGTGTTCTTCATTCGCCGATAAAAAAATTAAAGCTGAAAAAAAGCACACCGCCCCTGTTGTGTGTTTTCACCAACGGGGATTTCAGGGATATGAAGCTTGCATCTATCAACCAAAAGCTGTGTGCATGTGTAGTTGGTGAAAACACACAACTACGGCGGGCAATAAAATCATCTCTGCCGCCGTGGTTCGTGTCTCCAAGAACCACTCCCAGTACCCACTGGCGCAGGTCTCCCCACCTATTCCAATACGTTACTTATCTTAAAAATTCAAGCGTTACCAAACTAAAACCACAAGTAACATCTAAGATCAGGTCAGAGACCTGCGAAATCAAAAATCAGGGCAAAAAAATGTACATTCACAACAGCTATGCAACAAAAACAAATACAAACAACCGCAAGGCTCACAGGTTTCTGGTATTTACTTTTAGCCATTTCTGGAATGCTGGGCTTTATGCTGTTTCATCCGCAGGTGTATGCAACCAATGATGCTGAAAAAACGCTCAACAATTTAATTAACTATGTTTCTGTTGCCAGACTAAGGCTTGTGTTTGAATTAATCATCATTGTAGCACAGGCATTGGCAGCCGTTTGGTTCTATAAACTGTTCAGGGAAGTAAATAAATGGGCCGCAACAGTGCTATGTATTTGGGGCACGGTAAATGCCGTTATCATTATGGTAAGCGCTATTGCCATGAATGCAGCAATTAGTGTTGCTGCCTCTTCACAAACTGTTCAGGAAAAAATAGGTTTGATACAACTCTTAAGTTATCTCATTGCAGGCAGTTGGTCAATCGGCGGTTTGTTCTTTGGTTTGTGGTTGCTGCCCATGGGATATATCATCATCAGTTTAAAACGTATGCCCGTTGCTTTAGGTTATGTTTTACTAGCAGGCGGCATGGGTTATTTGCTGCAAACGTTTTTAAATGCTGCAGGTATGCAGCACAAAGTATTGAACTTTATAGTGCTGCCGGCCACCGTGGGTGAATTATGGATCGTTGGCTACCTGCTCATTTTTGGAATAAGGCCTGCGCTTAACAGCAATCATTCTTCTTAATAAAAAAACTTCATCATGAATAATTCCGATGCTCAACATCAACGCATCGCAACTATGAGCTTTGCCTCCGTTTATCCGCATTACATTAACAAAGTGGAAAAGAAAGGCAGAACCAAAGAAGAATTACACAAGGTGATTGAATGGCTCACGGGCTTCAACAAAAAAAAGCTACAGGAACTCATCACTCAAAAAGTAAACTTTGAAACATTCTTTGCGCAGGCAACACTCAACCCCAATGCTCATCTCATTACAGGCCTCATCTGTGGCTATCGTGTAGAAGAAATTGAAAATCCTATAACACAAAAAGTTCGTTACTTAGATAAATTGGTTGATGAATTAGCCAAAGGAAAAAAGATGGAAAATATTTTACGTTCTTAATTCACAATTCACCACTGTCTATTCACTATTCATAACTCAAATCCGTTCTGTAAATCCTGCACAGCATTTCATACACCTGCGGATGATTTGCTTTCAGTTGCAGGGGTTGCTGAAAAAAATATTCGGAAATGACCGCAAAAAATTCAACTGTATTGGTTGCGCCGTACATAGGTATATCAGAAACAAATTGTTTCATTTGAGTAATCGTAACATGCATCAATTGCTGCCATTGAGCAGTATACTTTCGTTCCAGAATAATTTCCGGCACACCGTCAAAACTGCCGTCCATCTTATCAATTAAATGTACAAATTCATGAATGGCTGTATTGTGCGGACTGCTATTGTTAATAAATCCCTGACGCACGTGCCATTTGGTTAAGATCATCATATGTTGCAAGGCCCCTGTGCCCACCATGCCTGCAATAAAACGATCAGTACCTGCCTGGTCAAAATCTTCATTAAAATTGCCGGGATAATACAGCACTTCATGCAGGTTGATGTAATGCCAATCCTGAATACGAAACACCGGAATAACAGCCGCTGCAGCAATCAACACAATATCAAGCGGCTCCACTTCGGCATTTACACCTGTAATTTTTACTGATGCCAGAAACTGTACAGCACGTTCTTCAAATTTTACCTGCTCCTCCTCACTTAAGTTTCTGTAAAAATGTACATAATCATAAAAGAGTTCTTTATAATTTTCAGGCAAGGTGCCGGTTTCTTTTTTTCGTTTGATGCGAAAAGCAAACAGGATGATGAGAATAATAAGCAGCAGTACCAGCAAAATCTGAATTACTACAATCATAGCCCTAAAGGTAAATCATTCCTTCCCCTGCTTGGTATTTTGTATTTCTTACTTCGTATCTCATACCCCGTACTTTGTATTTCGCACTTCCCTAAATACCCTCCTCACGGTATTTTCAAAAAAGCATACTAACTTTAACTTCAACCCCAAAACAACCCAACTATGAAACGTTTGGTAACGCTTCTGTTTTTTCTATTTTCATTTTATGCTTCTTCCCTTGGCCAAACCTGTTTGAGCGGCAACTGCAGCAATGGTTATGGCAAAATTCAATATGCCAATGGCGATACCTATGAAGGTGAATTTTATGATGACAAACGGGAAGGTTTTGGCATCTACATCTGGAAAGCCGGAGGAAAATTCAGAGGTGAAAGTTTTCAAAATACATTTCAGGGTTTTGGCGTATTGGAGTTTGCAGATGGCACAAAGTATACCGGCGATTTTAAGGATGGTGAATTTGATGGCGAAGGCGAAAAAACATTTACCAATGGCATTGTTCAAAAAGGTTTATTTGGCAAAGGAAAATTTCTTGGTAAGATTTCATATTACGGCAAACCCATTGGAACAACCGGCTGTTTGAATGGCGATTGTGAAAATGGCTATGGCATGCATTATTCACAGGCTAATAATCGCTTCTTTGGTTTTTTTAAAAATGGCAAGCGTGATAAGTTTGGTGCTTATTATTGGGATGATGGTACCCGCTGGGTAGGAC
>CAYPBV010000139.1:0-8999 GCA_964409025.1 uncultured Chitinophagaceae bacterium
ATCTTTCATTTCTTGTTCAGAAATGAGAATATTTTTTACATCACCGCTTTTGCCCAGTGTATATACGGGAGGATGCTCTACAAACAACAGATGGTGCGTGGTGGAAGGTAACTCAAAATCAGCTGATATTTCTTCACCCGCCGGTTGCAGTTTTCGTTGTTCCGATTTTATTAAAAGATTTTGGCGCAGCAATTCTTCCTGGTAATCCCAGGCTTCTTTGTAACGCATATTGCCTAAATCCTGAAAGTGAACTTGCTGTTTCAACAAAGTAAGGTTTATTTTCCCGGCCGATGTAAAAGCCGGCCATTTATGAGTACAAAACTACAAGTATTTGAATGGAAATAGTTCAGCCCTTATTTTTGCGCTTATGGCCAACGAAGAATTTGAACAAGATGATGCATTTGAAAGTAAAGAACTCGATAATGGTGATGGTGCCGAAGAACTTTACGAACGCAAACGCTATGTGGTGAGCGGTGGTCAGGAACCATTGCGTATTGACAAGTATTTAATGGCTAAAATAGAAGGCGCCACCCGTAACAAAATTCAGCGTGGTATTGAAACAGGTTTTGTAACAGTAAATGCTGCATTTGTAAAAGCAAATTATAAAGTAAAGCCGGGTGATGAAATTGTTTGCTTCTCAGATACCTCACCTGATGAAACAGGTGTGGCGCCGGAAGAACTTCCCCTCAATATTGCATATGAAGATGATTCAGTGATTGTATTAAATAAAGCAGCAGGTATGGTAATGCATCCGGGCAGCGGTAACTATCATGGCACTTTGGTAAATGGTGTGCTTTGGCATTTAATGAAACAACGTCCTGATTTAACAGAAGAACAACTGCCCCGCTTCGGCATGGTGCATCGGATTGATAAAAATACCAGCGGACTGGTAGTGATGGCTAAAGATGAAAAAAGCAGTCTGCATCTGGCTAAGCAATTCTTCAATCACACAGTTGAACGTAAGTACATAGCCCTGGTTTGGGGCGATATGAAAGAAGATGAAGGAACCATTACAGGGCATGTGGGCCGTCATCAGCGGTTCCGTAAAATTATGGATGTGTATCCTGGTGGCGAATATGGTAAAGAAGCCATTACGCATTATAAAGTGATTGAGCGTTTTGGTTATACCACATTGGTGGAATGTAAACTGGAAACAGGGCGCACACATCAGATACGTGTACATATGCAGCACATCGGTCATTCGTTATTTAATGATGATACCTATGGTGGCGATCGCATTTTAAAAGGAACGGTTTATACCAAATACAAACAATTTGTTGATAACTGTTTTGCATTATGTCCACGTCATGCATTGCATGCACAAACGCTGGGCTTTGTACATCCTAAAACACAGGAAAAAATATTGTTTGCGAGTGAAATTGCAGATGATATGAAAGCTGTGATTGAAAAATGGAGGATTTATACCAAGGCGAAGAATTTGCTGGATGATTGATTACTTCACAAACATCATCTTATAATCCACATTCACCTTGCCTTTTGAAATATCATCCAGTTTTCCTTTAAGCAATTTCCGCTTTAAAGGTTTGAGATAATCAATAAACAGCTTGCCTTCAATATGGTCGTATTCGTGCAGAATCACACGGGCCGTAATGCCATCAAATGTTTTAACATGCTCGGTAAAGTTTTCATCCATAAAACGGATGGTTACTTCCTCAGCACGGTAAATATCTTCCCGAATTTTAGGAATGCTTAGGCAGCCTTCGTTATAGGCCCAGTCATCGCCCAGTAATTCTTCTACATATGCATTGATGAATACTTGTTTGATGCCGGGTCTGTCAGGATAAAGTAATGTTTCTTCTTCATCCATATGGGCAAACATCTGCTGACTGTCTACAACAAACAAACGGATATCACGGTTAATTTGCGGAGCGGCCAGCCCTACCCCATTACTGGCATACATGGTTTCCCACATATCTGTAATCAACTTTTGGAGTTCAGGGTAATCAGCAGAAATATCTTTCCCAACTTTTCTTAAGACATCAGCCCCGTATGCTACGATTGGTAAAATCATTTGATTTCAGATTGGCGATTTCAGATTGCAGATTAACTCAACATTCATAAACCGCTTATTTAATTTAAACTGCAAATATAACAGGCAGATAGATTGAACTCAAAAATCTGTAATCGTAAATCTGCATTCTACAATCTTGCCATATATTCCTGCAGCATGATTGTAGCCGCAATTTCATCCACCAGTTTTTTATCTCTTCGTTGTTTTTTCTTGAGCCCCATTTCAAGCATGGCATCCTTGGCCATTTTGGATGTAAAACGTTCATCCACTGTTTCAACAGGCATGTTGGGGAAATGTTTTTTGAGTTGTTTGATAGCATTCTCCACTAACGGAGTAGCGTGTGTTGCAGTATCATCCATATTCAGCGGCATACCGATGATGATTTTTTCTACAGGCTCCTTGCTGAAATACTCTTTCAGAAATTTGATGAAGTCTTTGGTGTCAATGGTAGTTAACCCTGTTGCAATAATCTGCAAGGGATCCGTAACAGCGATACCGGTACGTTTGCCACCGTAGTCTATGCAAAGGATTCGTGCCATATCGAAGGCGAAGTTAATGGTTCATGGGAAATGGTTCATTGCCACCGCTCAGAGAGAGTCTCTCAGCTTTGTAATCATTTTACAAAGGGTTTCATAATTGTCATACATCTGCTTAAAAATTTCTTGAGATATATAATTTCTTTTGATAGCCAGAAATAAACACGCTACTACTTCAATTGCCGACCTCAGTGCAATCGAAAGAAAACGCCTGAACTCAGGTTTCGATTGACCTGTACTGCCTTCTGCAATATTTAATACAACTGAATCAGCAGCACGCTTAATTTGAGAAGCAAGACTGAATCGCTCTTCTATTGGAAATTGCTTTGCAAGCTTATCGATTTCATTTGAAAGGTCAACAGCATTATTCCAAACTTTAAGATCTTCGAAACGAAACGCCATATAGTGATGATTAAAGCATGTACGATACTATGAACTATTTGCTATGAACCATTGCCCTTATATTAAAATATCTGCAATCACGAACACTGCAAACACCACACTGGCTATACCATTGGTAGTGAAGAACGCCATGTTCACTTTGCTTAAATCATTTGGCTTTACCAGCAGGTGCTGATAAATCAATAATCCGATAAATAAAGCAACACCTATCCAGTACCAGATTCCAAAGCTACCATACCAACCTGCAGCAATGATGCACAATGCACTTAACACATGCAATGCTTCACTCACCCGAAGTGCTTTTGATTTACCTAACCAGGCGGGGATTGATTTGAGTTTATACTTCTTATCAAACTCTTCATCCTGCAATGCATAAATAATATCAAAGCCGCTTACCCAAAACAAAACAGTAAAAGAAAATAAGATGGGCAATAGCTCAAACTTTCCTGTTACGGCGAGATAAGCACCAATGGGCGCCAAACTCAACCCTAACCCCAATACCAAATGACAAAGAGGTGTAAACCGCTTGGTAAAACTATAGCCCAGCACCACCAGCAAGGCCACAGGCGACAAAGCAAAACAAATGGTATTGATGAAATAGGTAGTGATGATAAATAGTGTACTCATGATGATGGTGAAGAGCAACGCACTGTTGGCGCTGATGATGCCTGCAGGAATTTCACGGATGGCAGTACGTGGGTTTTGTGCATCAAAGCTTCTGTCTAAATAACGGTTAAAGGCCATGGCGGCACTACGGGCGAAGATCATGCACAGGATAATTAGCAATAATAACTTCAACGCACCTTTAATAAATTCTGGCGGATAAATTGTTGTATGCCACCCAGGAACAACTGAATGTGGGATTGAATAAAATGCAGTACAAAATCCAATTAACGCAAACGGCAATGCAAATACGGTATGAGAAAATTTTATGAGGGAGAAATAGTTTTTTACTGCGGACATGTTGCAAATATAGGAGTGTTTCAAAACTACCCATTACGGGTTGGGGGTCACATGCGTTCTCACCATCTCCCACAACACCACTCCCGCCGCCACACTGATGTTTAATGAATGCTTCATGCCCAACTGGGGTATTTCAATGCAGCCCTCGCATTGTGCTAATGTGCTTTGCTCCACACCCATGGCTTCATTGCCAAAGATGAGCGCCAGTTTATCATCTGCTTTTCTGCTGAACTGTTCCAGCGAAATACTGTTCTCCACCTGTTCAATGCCATACACTTTATAGCCATCTGCTTTTAGCAATTGAATGGCTTCGTCTGCAGTGCTGAAATACTTCCATTGAACCGTTTCAGTAGCACCCAATGCTGTTTTATGAATATCCCTGTGCGGCGGTTGCGGTGTGTAACCAATCAAATAAATGGCTTCAATCAAAAACGCATCGGCCGTGCGGAACACTGAGCCTACATTCTGCATGCTGCGGATGTTCTCCAGCACCACGATGATTTTATTCTTTTCTGCCTGTTTGAACTCATCAATGGATTTGCGGTTGAGTTCATCCATTTCTAATTTTCGCATAGGGCAAAGATAGTTGACGGTTGGCAGATGACAGTTGACAGCGCTTCAATTGCCGGGTATGCTGAGCAATGAACAGTTGTTGAAAGGCTGCGGGATAGAAGCGAATACCCCGCTGAGGCTATTGTGCCTGGCTTTGTGGCGGAGTAGCAGCGAATAGCCCGAACGACAGTTGCTTATAGTTTCGCTGTCCACAGCCCCACAGTCTTTTGCCAATTACCCTGTTTCAACTACCTTCGCCACTCGAAAATCTTAAATCTAAAATCTTAAATAGTTTATGGCTTACGACGTAATTGTTCTCGGCAGCGGCCCCGGTGGATATCCGGCAGCTATCCGTGCTTCACAGCTTGGTTTTAAAGTTGCAATTGTTGAAAAAGAAAGCTTGGGTGGTGTGTGTTTAAACTGGGGGTGCATTCCTACCAAAGCATTGTTGAAAAGTGCGCAGGTGTATGAATACATGAAGCACAGTGCTGATTACGGTATCAATGCCAATGGTGTGCAGCATGATTTTGGTGCGGTTGTAAAACGAAGTCGTGGTGTGGCTGATAAAATGAGCAAGGGTGTACAGTTTCTGATGAAGAAGAATAAGATTGATGTGATTATGGGTTACGGAAAAATTGAAGGTAAAGGCAAACTGGAAGTGACAGCTGCTGATGGTAAAAAACAAATGGTAGAAGGAAAATATATTGTGATAGCTACCGGTGGCCGCAGCCGTGTGCTTCCCAGCATGCCGCAGGATGGTAAAAAAATCATCGGCTATCGTGAAGCAATGGTATTGCCCACACAACCCAAGAGCATGATTATTGTTGGTAGCGGTGCCATCGGTGTTGAGTTTGCTGATTTCTATAACAGCATGGGTACGAAAGTAACCATCGTTGAATTTATGCCCCGTGTTGTACCTGTGGAAGATGAAGATATTTCCAAAGAACTGGAAAAGCAATTCAAGAAAAAAGGAATTGCCATTATGACCAATGCTGAAGTAACAAAAGTTGATACCAGCGGTGCCGGTGTAAAAGCAACAGTGAAAACTGCAGGCGGAGAACAGGTACTGGAAGCTGATATCTTGTTAAGTGCTGCAGGTGTGGTGGCCAATATTGAAAACATTGGTTTGGAAGAGAACGGAATCAAAACAGAGAAAGGAAAAATAGTTGTAGATAAATTTGGTCAAACGTCTGTGCCGGGCATTTATGCCATTGGTGATGTGGCTCCCGGACAAGCATTGGCGCACGTAGCAGGTAAAGAAGGTATTAATGCTGCAGAGCATATTGGTTACCTGGAAAAGAAATACCATCATACGCCTGAAGCAATGGATTACAACAACATTCCCGGTTGTACCTACTGTACTCCTGAAATTGCCAGTGTGGGTTATACGGAGAAAGCAGCCAAAGAAGCAGGTTATGAAGTGAAAGTGGGTAAGTTTCCTTTTATGGCGAGTGGTAAAGCAAGCGCTGCCGGTAATACAGATGGTTTTGTAAAAGTAATTTTTGATGCCAAGTACGGTGAGTTCCTCGGTGCACACATGATTGGCAGCAATGTTACAGAGATGATTGCTGAAGTAGTGGTAGCACGTAAGCTGGAAACCACCTATCATGAAATCCTGAACGGCGTACATCCTCATCCTACTATGAGTGAAGCGGTGAAAGAAGCTACTGCTGCTGCTTACGGTGAGGCCATTGATATTTAAAAACAAGTGTTTAAATGAAACCCGGCCTTGTGCCGGGTTTTTTATAGGCTAAATCATTTTGATTAGTCAGTTAAATTCGTTTGTATGATTGCGTTTAAAACCATAATTTAAAGTTTCAATCATTATCAGCTTAAGGCTATGCGTAATAAGCAATCCATTGTATATATACTGCTCATTTTTATTATTGCAAGTTTCCTTTGGTTTTATGTTGCTGATACATTTTTATTTACCAGATTAGAATCAAAAACAGGGATCCTTTACTTTCTGAAAGAGACGGAATACTTATTGTATATAGCTTTTACCAGTATTTTATTATTCTTTCTTATTAAACGTCAGCAAAGGCTATGGATACTTGAGGAGCAAAAGAACAGAACAAAAGAAGAAGAGCTCAATAGACTGCATCTGGAACGATTCAATTCAGTAACCTCATCTACCAACGATATACTTTGGGATTGGGATATTATAAACAATAAAGTATGGCGAAATGAAAACTATGAAAAATTATTAGGATATCCTTCAGAAGAGACTGCAATTTCAGATACATCCAGTTGGATCAACTATTTACATGAAACTGACAGATTCAAAATGAAAGAAATGCTTGAACAAGCATTAAACGGAAGTGAATCTTATGTGGAAGGCGAATACCGTATTATAACAAAGGACCAAAGGATTCTTAATATCAGAGACCGTGGCCATATTTACAGAGACGAGAATGGCAAGGCCATACGAATGGTAGGTTCCATGCAGGATATAACATCACTTCGCAATTCTCAGCGTTTACTTGAGCAAAGTGAACAGCATTACAGAAATATAGTGGAAACTGCCCATGAGGGTATCTGGCAAATTGATGAACATGGTTTTACAACCTTTGTTAATTCTGCACTTACGAATATGATTGGTTTTTCCAAGGACGAAATCCTCGGAAAATCAGTTCTTGATTTTGTTTATGAAGAAGATATTCCTGCTGCTAAAGAGAAAATGAAAGCACATCTCAGAGGGGATAAACTGCAATTTGAATTTAAGCTTAAACAAAAAAACGGAAAGCCTATCTGGATACTGGCAAAAGGTGCTCCTGTTTTTGAAAATGGATTTTATAAAGGTTCAATCGGTATGCTTTCTGATATTACTGCATCTAAAGAGTTTACAGAAAAAATACAGGAAAGTGAGCAGAATTATAAACTGATATTTAAAGAAAATCCAATGCCCATATGGGTATTTAATCTGGAAGATTTTTATTTTTTGGCGGTAAATGATGCAGCACTGAAACATTATGGTTATACCCGGACAGAGTTTTTGAAAATGAAAGTTACAGAAATACGTCCGCAGAGTGAAGTAACAAAGTTTTTAGCGTTTCATAAAAAAGGAAATCATTCAATTAAAAATGCCGGAATCTGGAAACACGTTAAAAAAGGCGGTGAAATAATTGATGTGGAAATTGTAACACAACGAATCCTTTATGACGGTATTGATGCGCAACTTGTGCTCATTAATGATGTAACTGAAAAACTGAAAAAAGAAGCTGAGTTACAGCAATCATATCGTGAAATCCGAAGTCTGGCAATGCATTTACAGCATGTGCGTGATGATGAACGTAAGCGTATAGCACGTGATATACATGATGAACTGGGTCAAAAATTAACAGCGGTAAAAATGGATCTTGCCTGGCTGGAAAAGCAACTGGAAAAAGTTAACTCCCATCTTCAATTTAAAGTACATGAAACACTTGGCTTTGTTGATGAGAGCAATCTTTCAATAAGAAGAATTTTAAATGAACTCCGTTCAGATTTTCTTTCACAGTTCAGTACCAGAGATGCAATAAAATGGATGGCTGCACAGTTTGAAAAGCAAAACGGTATTATTGTTGAGCTGAATATTGAAGACGATTTCCATGAATTAAGTGAGGAGGTATCTAATTGTATTTATCGTATTATTCAGGAATCATTAACCAATATTGTAAAATATGCGAATGCTGCCAATGTATATATTCACCTGCATAAAGAAAATAATGAAATATCTTTGTGTATTGAAGATGATGGCAACGGTTTTGATACTGTATCAGTACGTACAGACAGGTCTTATGGTCTATTGGGAATGAAAGAACGTGTAGCCTCCATTGATGGCAATTTAAATATTCAATCAGCACCCGGTAAGGGAACAAAACTTTGCATAAGAGTACCGTTAACACAAATAGTAAGTGAATGAAACGAATTCTGATAGCAGATGACCATAGTTATGTAAGACGTGGTGTGATTCAAATATTGAAAGATGAATTTCCTTTTGCTGAAATTATAGAAGCAGCCAGCGGTGATGAAATGCTCAAAGCAGCATATGGAGGTGAGTTTGACTTAATTATTTCAGATCTTGAAATGCCGGGAAAAAACGGGCTTGAAGCTCTTGAAAAATTAAAAGAAATGAAATCTCAGATTCCGGTGCTCATATTAAGTATCCATGATGAGGACCTTTATGCTGTTCGAACATTTAAAGCAGGCGCATCAGGTTATCTCAATAAAAACTCTGCACCTGAAGAATTAATAAAAGCCATTCGCCAGATTCAAAGAGGCAAACGATACATGAGTGAAGATATAGCAGACAAACTGGAACATCAGGGCCAGAAAAAACAAAATGCTGACCTGCTTTCCAACAGGGAAATGACCATATTAAAATTATTAGCCGAAGGAAAATCCACTTCTCAGGTTTCTGATCAACTGGAACTTGCCCTTACTACAGTGAGTACCTACCGCAGCCGGATTCTTGAGAAGTTACAATTAAGCACTAATGCTGATATTACCCGATATGCACTAAAGTATAAAAT
>CAYPBV010000140.1:0-8976 GCA_964409025.1 uncultured Chitinophagaceae bacterium
TGGCTGAACATTTAGTAGAGCTGTGCAGCGAAGTAGTAAATCAGAAAGCACATCTAGGCATTGCTGTTGATCCTGATGTGGATCGTTTGTGCTTTGTATGTGATGATGGAAGTTTATTTGGCGAAGAATATACATTGGTAGCAGTAGCGGATTATGTTCTCAGTAATAAAAATGGGAATACAGTTTCGAATTTATCATCAACAAGAGCGCTGAGAGATGTAACTGAAAAACATGGCGGCACCTATTATGCCAGTGCAGTAGGAGAGGTGAATGTAGTAACAAAGATGAAAGAAGTGCAGGCGGTAATGGGTGGCGAAGGCAATGGTGGTATTATTGATCCGCAGTTGCACTATGGCCGGGATGCTATGATTGGTATTGCGTTGTTTTTAACACACCTGGCACAAAGCAATCTGAGTTGTGCAGCTTTGCGCAAGACCTATCCTGATTACTTCATGAGCAAGAACAAAATTGATTTGCCCAAAGGAACGGATGTGCCTGCTATTCTTTCCAAAGTAAAAGAACAGTACGCTGCTTTTCCTGTAAATACGGAAGATGGTGTAAAGATTGAATTTGAAAAAAGTTGGGTGCATTTGCGGGCCAGTAATACAGAACCCATCATTCGGGTATATTCAGAAGCACCGAGTGTAGCTGAGGCAGAACAGGTGGCGAAGGAGGTGATGGAGAAGATTGAGGGGTTGATGTAATAATTAAAATATTCCTTAACTCGGCTGATAAATGAGTAATCAAAATTTTCGAATTACATTAAAAAATCATCTTACTTTTTTGTGGCCTTGTATTATTGCCAATTTTTTAATTATTTATTTCTACTATTTAATATTTGAAAAATCAGAGATTAACTTATTAATAATTCTTCTTTTCCTAACCATTATCATTGTCAATATTCTTCCTGTGTTATTGATACATATACAATACTTTTTAACAAACAGGAATATGCTATTTAAGATTGATTCATCAAATAATAAAATTGAATACAGCCAAAATGGAATAATCAAAAAGCTTGACTTTTCAGAAATTAATCGTCTTATTTCGTTTAGGTCATATGGATATAGATCATGGTACCTATTTGAAGCATATGAATATCTTAAAATCATTACAAATGAAGGCGATGAAATTTTGATCACATGCTTGTTGATTCCTGATGCAAGGGATCGTTTTGAAGGGTTACTTAAAATAAAAGCAGAAGAAAAATTTCGATTATTGCCGTTTGCCAAATGATTTTGTATGTAAATATGTGTAGTTGGTAACAGAAAATCCCATGGTTATCGGTCTTTTCTGTTTAAGGAACATTTCTTTCTATCTTTGCACCCCACAACGTCAGCCGATGAACCGTTATTATTTTGACAGCGCTGCTACTACTGCTTTGGATCCACAGGTGTTGGAAGCCATGATGCCTTATTTGCAAAACAAATACGGCAATCCATCTTCTATTTACAGTTATGGGCGTGAAACCCGTCTGGCAATTGAAAATGCCCGTAAAATCGTAGGCAAAATCCTGAACGCTCATCCGGCTGAAATCTTTTTTACCAGTTGCGGTACAGAAAGCAGCAATACTGCCATCACCGGCTCCGTTCGTGACCTCGGCTGCAAACGCATCATCACTTCACCTATTGAACATCATGCCACACTCCATACCGTTGAATATTTAGATCACCGTGATGAAGCCAAAGTGAGCTATGTGAATATTTTACCCGATGGTCATATTGATATAAATCACCTGGCTGAGTTGCTGGCTTCATCTGATGAAAAAACATTGGTCACTTTAATGCATGCTAATAATGAAATTGGCAATATCACTGATATCCATGCGGTGGGAGAGTTGTGTGTACAGCATGGGGCTATCTTTCACTCAGACTGTGTGCAAACCGTAGGGCATTTCAACTTCGACCTTCGCAACACACCTGTGCATTTCATCAGCGGCAGTGCGCATAAGTTTCATGGACCCAAAGGAGCCGGACTTTTGTACATCAATGAAAATGTACACATCAAACCTTATGTACATGGCGGCGGACAGGAACGCAATATGCGTGCAGGTACAGAGAATGTATATGGCATTGTTGGTTTTGCCAAAGCACTGGAACTGGCTACCACCCATTTTGAAACAGAAAGCAATTACATCCGTAGTTTGAAATATTATTTGATGGAGCAATTACAACAGCAGTTGAGTGATGTCAGCTTTAATGGCGATGCAGCGGGCAGAAGTAACTATACTGTTCTCAATGTAAGTTTCCCCAAATCAGAAAAAAGTGAAATGCTGCTCATGAATCTGGACATGGCAGGTATTTGTGCCAGCGGCGGCAGCGCCTGTACCAGCGGTGCACAACAAGGTTCGCATGTAATCCGTGCATTCAATAATGATCCCAATCGTATTCCCGTACGTTTCAGTTTTTCCAAGTACAATACAAAAGAAGAAGTAGATGTATTGGTAACGAAACTAAAAGAGTTGGTTTAATCGTATTGCTTATTTTTTTAACTCATAAAACAATCCCCACCCAAAGGGGCTGAATGTTGCATTCCTCACTCCGCAAGCATTCAATGCATCACTTGTAAACTGGTTGCAGGTGTTAAACGAATTATAGTTTCTGTTGCTTTTGTATAAATAATCCCATCCATAGTAACCGGTATAAGAGCGGATGGCAGGTTTATTCTTTTCAATCACAAAACTTCCTGTGATGAACGTGATCAATTGCCCGTATTGCTCTTTGCTCAGGTAACGTTTTACAGTTACAGCTTTTTTGAGCGGCCATAACTCGTTCATCCATTGTACATGCATCACACTTTTATTCCATGGGGAGAGAAATATTTCAAGTGTAGTTTTAATTCCTTTTGGTTTACCTGCAGCACCGGCGATGGTCCAGTCTTCCTCGCCCCATGCAAAATTGATGAGTGAAGCAGTAGCATGTTTGCGTCGGATCGTAGTATCGTCAAACCAATCCATCCAGTTCATCATGCCCAATGAATCTGTTACAGGCAAATACAATTCCGTATGAAATCCATCGCCATGAATGTATAAAGGCACACCTTCTGTATGCAGTACTTCATTTGTATTTCGTCCCCAAAATGCACCGATTAATGTAAACAGGAAATAAACAATGATGATATCGAATACCAGTTGCAGTAATATGCTGAGAAATGAAAATATCGTGCTCAGAAATTTCATTGCAGCGTTAAGATAGGAATTTGAACTGAACTGTTTATTTTTATCAAAATTTAAAGCAGTTGAAAACCATTCTATCCAAAGATCAATTACATCTCACCATAAAACGCTTGAGCCATCAGCTTATTGAGCAGCATTTTCCATTTACCAATACTGTAGTGATTGGTGTGCAGCCTCGTGGTATTTATTTGAGTGATCAAATTGTAACACAAATCAAGGAAGAGCATCCTGCATTAAACTTACCTTATGGAAAATTAGATATTACCTTTTATCGTGATGATGTGCATAAAGAGTTGCATGTTGCCAATCAAACCACTATCAACTTCAGCATTGAAAATAAAAACGTGATTTTGATTGATGATGTACTTTATACCGGCCGCACCATCCGTGCAGCCATGGATGCCCTGCTTGATTTTGGGCGACCTGATAAAGTAGAACTATGTGTGTTGATTGACAGACGCTTTAACCGTCAATTACCCATTCAGCCGGATTATACAGGCAAGGCGATTGACTCTATCTTAAGCCAGAAAGTGACAGTAGACTGGGTTAAACCTGAAGTAGTTCTTTATTGATGGCCAAACAAGTATCGAATAACGGAGTGGAAGATCTGCCGCCCTCGTCTGACCGATCTTAATTTTATAATTAACGTAATCTGCATTTTTGTATCCCCCCAGACGAGGATGTTAAACGGGGCGTATAAATCACAACTTGTCTTGTATTGTCAAACCCTTTATCTTTGATTTTTAATGCAACTATCCACTCGTCATCTCCTCGGCATTAAAGATTTACAGTCTTCGGATATTCAATTAATTCTCGATACAGCCGCCCAATTCAAAGAAGTTTTACAACGACCCATCAAGAAAGTTCCATCCCTGCGTGATGTTACGATTGTGAACCTGTTTTATGAAAATTCCACCCGCACCCGCATCTCTTTTGAACTGGCTGAAAAGCGTTTGAGTGCAGATACCATCAACTTTACGGCTTCAGGTTCATCTGCTGCAAAAGGTGAAACGTTGTTGGATACCGTCAACAATATCCTCAGTATGAAAGTAGATATGGTGGTGATGCGGCACAGTGCCAGTGGTGCACCGCATTTTCTGGCGCAACATATTCCTGCTGCCATCGTAAATGCAGGTGATGGCATTAATGAACACCCCACTCAGGCTTTACTCGATGCATTTTCTATCCGTGAAAAACTGGGAACATTAGAAGCAAAGAAAATTGCCATCATCGGTGATATAATGCACAGTCGTGTAGCACTCAGCAATATTTATTTGTTGAAAAAAATGGGCGCAGAAGTAACCATAGCAGGTCCGCCCACACTTATTCCAAAATATTTGCAACAGTCATTTGGTGTAAACGTTTCTTACAATGTGGAAGAAACATTGAAGTGGTGTGATGTGGCAAATGTATTACGCATTCAATTGGAGCGACAGAATCAGCCTTTATTCTCCTCTCTGCGTGAATACAATCTGGCATTTGGCATAAACCGAAAACTGTTAGACAGTTTGCAAAAAGAAGTAGTGATTATGCATCCCGGCCCCATAAACCGTGGAGTGGAATTAGACAGTGATGTGGCTGATAGCAAGCAGTCCATCATACTTCAGCAGGTGGAAAATGGTGTAGCAGTACGTATGGCTGTACTTTATTTATTAGCCGGCAAGCGCTCATAGTATAAACAACCTGCTTATCTGAATTTTTTTTGTTTCTTGAACCTGGTTTTACTGTCTTTAAAATGACAATCATTTCCGAGAGTTACTTCTATTTTTAGTAAAATAATTAATATGAATAAGTTCTTGATGTTTTGTGTTGCCATTACAATGCACTTATGCGCAATGGCACAGCAACCTACCGGTTTAACCGTTGGTTCTTCCGCTCCTGATTTTACTTTAAATGATGAAGAAGGCAACCCCATTCAGTTGAAAAAGGAAAACGAAACAAAAACCGTAGTACTGATTTTTTACCGTGGTCAATGGTGCCCTTATTGTAACCGGCAGTTAAAAGGTTTAAATGACTCAATGCAACTGATTGCCCAAAAGGGGGCAACTATCATAGCTGTTACACCTGAGGTAAATGAAAATATTGCTAAAACAATTGAAAAGACAAAAGCATCCTTCCCCATACTGTCAGATGCAGGCTTAAAAGTAATGAGTGATTATAAAGTTGCGTTTCCCGTTGATGCTGAAACTATAGAAAAATACAAGAAATACGGAATTGATTTTGATAAGGCAAATGGTTCAAATGGTGCAAACCTACCGGTACCTGCTGTTTATATCATTAAAAAAGGAAAAATTACCTGGCGTTATTTTGATATTGATTACAGAAAACGACCAACTGTAAATGAAATAATTTCTAAATTATAAAGTAGTTGTATTAAACCTGATTAAAGCCGTTTTGTATAACGGCTTTTTTTTTATAAATCAAATTTTATCCCCTGTGCCAATGGAAGATTTGTGGAGTAATTAATCGTATTCGTTTGCCTGCGCATATAATTCTTCCACGCATCACTGCCGCTTTCACGACCACCTCCTGTTTCTTTTTCACCACCAAAAGCACCACCAATTTCCGCACCGCTGGTGCCAATATTTACATTGGCAATACCACAATCACTTCCTGCTGCTGAAAGAAATTGTTCTGCCTCACGCATATTCAGGGTCATGATAGAAGAGGAGAGCCCCTGCGGTACACCATTTTGTATGGCAATGGCTTCATCTACCGTTTTATATTTGAGCAAATACAAAATGGGAGCAAAGGTTTCATGCTGTACAATACTGTACTGCGGTTGTGCTTCTGCAATACATGGACGCACATAACAACCGCTTTCATATCCTGCTCCACTCAGCACTTCACCTTCAATTACAAAACGGCCACCTTCTGCCTTACATTGTTCAATTGCTTTTTGATAAGCTGCTACCGCATCGGTATCAATCAACGGACCTACATGATTTTTCTCATCCAGTGGATTGCCGATTCTTAATTGTTTGTATGCCGTTACTAATTTTTCTTTAACTGTTTCATAGATGCTTTCATGGATAATTAATCTTCGGGTGGTAGTGCAACGTTGACCCGCTGTGCCCACTGCACCAAACAACGAACCGATAATGGCAATATTTAAATCAGCATGTTCACTGATGATGATAGCGTTGTTACCGCCGAGTTCTAATAAACTTCTGCCCAATCGTTCACCCACAGCAGCGCCTACTGCTTTACCCATACGTGTACTGCCGGTGGCAGATACCAGCGGGATGCGTGTATCATGACTCATCCATTCACCCACTTCACGTTCACCCACAACCAAACAACTCACACCTTCAGGTACATTATTTTTTGCAAACACCTCTGCTATAATTTTTTGACAGGCCACTGCACACAACGGTGTTTTTTCACTCGGCTTCCATACACATACATCACCGCACACCCATGCCAGCATGGTGTTCCAGCTCCACACCGCCACAGGAAAATTAAATGCTGAAATAATTCCAACAATTCCCAGCGGATGCCATTGTTCATACATACGATGCATGGGACGCTCACTGTGCATTGTTAATCCATGCAACTGCCTGCTGAGCCCCACCGCAAAATCACAGATATCAATCATCTCCTGTACTTCACCATAGCCCTCCTGCAGACTTTTTCCCATTTCATAACTCACTAATTGACCCAAGGATTGTTTGTGTGCCCGTAATGCTTCACCAATCTGCCGCACTACTTCTCCACGCCTGGGAGCAGGCCAGGTGCGCCACTCTATAAACGCCTGTTGTGCTTTTGCAATGATGGTTTCATAAGCATCTTTATCTGCACAAATAACATCTGCTATCTTCTTTCCATCCACGGGTGATTTGGATGAAATTATTTTTCCATTACTTACTGCATCATGTACACCTGTTGAAGCACCGTGATTGGAAGTTTTAATACCAAGTTGCTGTAAGAAGTTCTGCATACAATCGTTTTTATTATTTTATTGAAAATTAATTTTTACACCGCCCATCATCCATCTGTTGGGCATTACACTGCCAAGTATATCGCTGTAAGATTTGTTAAATACATTATCTGCCTGCACAAACAACGTAACATTTTTATTGATGATTGCATCTACACGTATATTGATTAAAAAATAAGAACGGCTCAAAGGTACGATGCCTGCAGGAGTCATGGCAGGAGTATTTCTATTTTTGTAAAGTCCATTAATGTTTATACCAAGTACTTTGTAACGATAGCTTGCAAAAAAGTTAATCAGTTCTCTGGCATGATTGCTCACATACAACGATGGAAGGGTATCGCTGCTTTTACTGCGCATACTGATGAAGCCCAACCCGCCTGCGAGTGTGTGTTGCTCAGCAAACGCATGTGTATATTGTACATCTGTTTCAAAGCCAAAAGTATTTACACTGGTAATATTTTTTGATAAATCATACGATGCTCCCGGTACTAAGTTTACCTGGCGGGGCATATTGGCATAAGCTGTACGCACCCAGTCAATCAAATTGCTGTGATTGCGTTGGAATACAGTAGTAGCAATCTTTAAATTTTTACTGATGAAGAAATCAATACCCGCCTCATAGCTGAATGAAGTTTCGGCACCTAAAGCCGGATTACCGATTCTGCTGCCGCCCGGCACATTCATCCGTTGGTAATTATTAAAGCGCTCTGTAAAGTCAGCATCACGTGCTGTGCGTCCAAAGCCTGCTCTGAATAACAGAAAGTCTAACTTCAACGACGCATTCAATTGAGGTAAGATTTCCCAGCCGCTTCGTTCATTCCACTCAGCACGCACACCGGGGTTAATATTTAAATCTTCTGCTATTTTTATATTCATCAACGAGAATACACCGGCAGTTGCCACTTCATGATTGCCACGGTCATTTGAAGTAATAGAGCGGTTGATGTATTGAGAACCAAATGTAAGTTTGGTATTCTTATTCAACTCATAATTGTAAATAAGCAGGGCCTGCTGCATCTTACTGTCATTAATATTGGCGCTGATGAGTTTATTGAATTGGTATTCATCCAGTGTTTTTTTACTGCCCAAATCCAAACTAAAGTGATGCTTATCTTTTTTAAATTCAGTTTTTACATGATGCCATGTGCTGCTCACCACTTCAGTTGCAGTATCGCTGAGGCGTGTCGTATAAAAATTTTGCGCATTAAAATCTCTGTTATCATATCCAAAACGATAGGCAATGCTCAAATGCTTTCCTATTTCCTGTTTGAGCGAAGCAGAAATAGTTGTGAGATTAAAATAACCTTTTGTGCCACGCAACTGCTGTCCACTTGCATTGTTTGTAATAATTCCAACGGCACCTGTAGTTTTATGTTGATGAAAACTGCCACCTGCCTGCAGGTTAAGTAATCCAAACTGTCCGGCGGTAAACTGGGTATTTACTTTATACCCGTTCTTGTTTTGTTTTGTTCCAAAAGTTTTGGTGATGATATGTACCACACCGCCCACCGCTTCCGTACCATAAACTGCTGATGAGGCACCTTTTAAAATTTCAATACGATCAATTTCAGCAGGGGAGATGGGGATGTAAGAATTAAAGTGACCCGTGAGCGGATCATTTAAACGGATTCCATCCAGTATAACCAATACCTGCTGAAACGTGCCTCCACGTATAGTGATGTTACTTTGTGCACCCATAGGCCCACGGCTCTGCACTTCCACACCCGGAATAAAACGAATCAATTCATCTACTGACTGCACAGGCAACTTTTGTAATTGATCTCCTTTGATAATTAAAATATTACGTCCTGTTTTTGATACACTTACCGGTGTGAGGGTAGCAGTAATGGTAACGGGGTCT
>CAYPBV010000141.1:0-2670 GCA_964409025.1 uncultured Chitinophagaceae bacterium
CCCTTGAAGCATGTGGTGCGGTAATTACTGAAAACAATATTCAATTAAGCATTGCCGTATTGGCACATGCAAGTGATGATTAACAAACAAAAAACGTTTCATATAAACTCCGCTGCTTATTTTTACAACCAGTGAAATTATTCAACCCAATACTCCTGCTCATTTGTTTTATGCTTGCATTTACTGCCTGCAGAAAAGAAAGTTTTAATACCAGTAATGACGCACGCATAACTATAGGAAGAGACAGTTTGCGTTTTGATACCGTTTTTACATCAGCCGGCTCCATTACCAAATTCTTCGTGATTAAAAATGAAAACAATCAAAAAATAAACATCAGCAATGTGCAATTGATGGGTGGTTCATCCTCAGCTTTTAAAATGAATGTAGATGGGCTGCAGGGTGTACAATTCAGCAATCTTGAACTGGCTGCAAATGACAGCTTATACGTTTTTATACGTGTAAATGTAAATCCTACAGCAGCTAATCAACCATTTGTAATAAAAGACAGCGTACGCATTCAATGGAATGGCAATACACAACACAAGCAGCTGGAAGCATGGGGGCAAAATGCACATTACATACGCAGCACTATTTTTCAGGGCAATTTTAACTGGACTAATGATAAGCCCTATGTAATACTGGGTGGGATGATTGTTGACACTAACTCAACACTCACCATACAAAGAGGAACCCGCATTCATTTAAATGCGGATGCACCTTTTATTGTTGACGGCACACTCATTGTAAACGGAACCAAAACAGATAGTGTTGTGTTCAGAAGTAACCGGCTTGATGAGCCGTACAGAGATTATCCGGGAGCATGGCCCGGCATTTATTTCCGTGGCAGCAGCAGCAACAATGTGCTCACTTACACGTATATTAAAAATGCATACCAGGGAGTAATTGCTGAAAAGCCATCGGGCAATATCAATCCTAAACTTACACTCAACAACTGTTACATTGATAATATTTTTGACATTGGAATTTTGGGTATCAATACAAGCATTACGGCAAATAATTGTTTAATCAGTAATTGCGGAAACAATATTGCCTTGGTATATGGCGGTACGTATTCCTTTACACATGTTACTGCGGTATCCATTTCCAATTTATTTATAGCGCACAAAAACCCCGCATTGATAGTTACCAATTTTGTAAAACAGAATAATCAAATTCTTTCATCACCATTGAATGCTACGTTTACAAACAGTATTATCTGGGGTGACGAGGGTTTTGTAGAAAATGAAGTAGTTACTGATAAGCAAGGTGCAGATGTATTGAATCTTACTTTAAACAACGTTCTTTATCGTGTAAAAGCTGACCCACCTAATACCACATTAAATAACAGCATTAAAAACCAACCGCCGCAATTTGACAGTGTGGATGTGAGCAGTAGATTCTACAGTTTTAAACTGAAAGCCGGTTCGCCTGCCATCAATAAAGGAATTGTTACGGCGTTGAATACCGATATTGAAGGTAATCCCAGAGTTGGTTTGCCTGATTTAGGATGTTATGAGCGGCAGTAAACTGTTATGGCTTTTTTTGCGTCTCTTTCTTTTCTCCGAACTTTGAACAATCTAAAAACTTCAAACGTTTATTTAAAAAAATACTGATATGAAGCGTTTATTATTTGCCATTGTTACATTGCTTTCTCTTTCATTTACTGTAAACCCCGCTGCCAAATTACCCACCGTACATCAGTTTAAAATGGAAGGTCTGGAAGGCGGTTCCATTGATTTCAAAAAGTACAAGGGCAAAAAAATATTAATCGTAAATACTGCCTCCAGATGCGGCTACACACCCCAATATGAAGAACTACAGGCTTTGTATGAAAAGTACAAAGACAAGCTGGTGGTAATAGGAGTACCGGCCAACAATTTTGGCGGACAGGAGCCCGGTACCAATGCTGAAATCAAAGAATTCTGCAGCAGTAAGTTTAGCGTTACATTTCCTATGACGGCTAAAGTAAGCGTAAAAGGTGATGATATGTGTGAGCTCTATAAATGGCTTACGAGTAAAGAAAAGAACGGTGTGTTGGATGCTGAAGTAAAATGGAATTTCAATAAGTTTTTACTGAATGAAAATGGCGAACTCATTGCTTACTTCCCCAGCAAAGTGAAACCGATGAGTGAAGAGATAACAAGTAAATTATAATATCAGATTTTAATCTTTGAAAGCAGAAGCCATGCTTCTGCTTTTTTATTTTCTGCATGTGTTATCTTCGCCCTCCATGCAATTTTCCCAAATCATAGGACAACAGCATACCATTGAGCAATTGAAGGAAATGGTTGACAACAACCGTCTGAGCCATGCATTGCTTATGATTGCCAAAGAAGGTGCAGGAGGTTTGCCATTGGCGCTCGCCTTCAGCAACTACGTAGTGAGCCAGAGTGAAAAACAGAAACCTGCAGCAGCTCCCGTAATCGGTTTGTTTGGTGAAGAAGTGACACCGGCTACAACTTCAAGTCATGGGGCAGAGCTGGCTGCGCAATACATTCATCCGGATATTCATTACAGCTACCCTGTAATTAAAAAAACAACCCGCTCTGATGAAAAGCCCATCTCAACAGATTGGGTGAAAGAATGGCGTGAGTTTATCAAACAATATCCTTACGGCAATGTGTACGACTGGCTGCAATTCATTGGTGCCGAAAACAAGCAGGGCAATAT
>CAYPBV010000141.1:2680-8909 GCA_964409025.1 uncultured Chitinophagaceae bacterium
CAGAATGTGCCGACATCATCCGCAAGCTCAATCTAAAAAGTTTTGAAAGTGAATACAAAATATTAGTGCTTTGGATGCCTGAGTACCTGGGCAATGAAGGCAACAAACTATTAAAGCTCATTGAAGAGCCACCGCCAAACACCCTTTTCATCCTCGTTGCTGAAAATGAAAGTTTGCTATTGCCCACCATTGTGAGCCGCTGCCAAACTATTCGTATACCGCCAATAGAAATAAACGAAGTAGCACAAGCCCTGCAACAACGTACGAAACTTAACCCTGAACAAGCCAATCAAATTGCAGGCGTGAGCGAGGGCAATTACCGTGAAGCCCTGCAACTCATTCAGCATGCGGAAGAAGATTGGCAAAGTTTATTAAGAGAATGGCTCAACTCCATTTTAAAAACAGGACCCATTGCACAGGTAAAATGGGTAGACAGTATTAGTGCACTGGGCCGGGAAAAACAAAAACAATTTCTCCGTTATTTTACGCATTTGCTGGAGCAGAGTATTCGTCTGCATACGATGGGTGAAGACAACCTGCCGCTTACGGATGCAGAGAAAGATTTTGCACAACGGCTTAACAAGCTTTGCAATATCAGCCGTATGCAGGCCATTACACAAGAGTTAGACAGCGCTGCTTACTATATTGAACGAAATGCCAACGCAAAACTCCTCTTTATGGCGCTTACCATTAAGCTCTATCATATTGTGGCAAACGGTGCTGTTATTGAGGTTAGATGAGCATTAAAGCCTAACGACCGTTTCCACCCATTTGCCCCTTTTTTACTACTTTCGCAGCCATGGAAAATGGAAACGGAACTGGCTCAAGCAACCAGCATACACTGGCTGCTTCCATTTCAATAGCCGGGGTAGGAATTCACACGGGGCAATCTGTAACTATAAGTTTAGAACCATCTGAACCCAATACAGGTATTGTATTTCAACGAACTGATCTTTCAGGGCAGCCTACTGTAAAGGCGGATGTGGATTTTGTAACAGAAACAAACCGAAGCACCACGTTGTCGCACAACGGAGCTTCAGTAAGTACCATTGAACACTTATTAGCGGCATTGGCCGGTTGTGAAATTGATAATGTATTGGTTAAAATTGACGGAGCCGAAGTTCCGATTCTTGACGGCAGTTCACAACCCTTTGTAGAGGCACTTCTGAAAGTGGGCAGTAAAAAGCAAGATGCTATCAAAACATGGTATACTATTGACCATAATATCTACTTTACTGATGATGAAAAGAAAGTAGAAATGGTAGCTATGCCGGCAAATGAATACCGCATTAACACACTTATTGATTTTAACTCTCAGGTACTGGGTACACAACATGCGCAACTGAGAGGCATGAATGATTTTAACGATAAAATTGCACCCTGCCGTACTTTTTCATTCTTTCATGAACTGGAGTTTTTACTCAAAAATAACCTTATAAAGGGCGGCGATTTAAACAATGCTATTGTAGTGGTAGATAAAGAAGTTACAGATGAACAACTGGAAACCTTATCCAAAGCATTTGGCAAAGAAAAATTTGCAGTAACAAGCGAAGGTTATCTCAACAATTTAAAACTACGTTTCCCCAATGAACCTGCCCGTCATAAGTTACTGGATTTAGTGGGCGATTTAGCACTGGTGGGTTTGCCCTTTAAAGCCCACATCATTGCAAACAGGCCGGGGCACGCCAGTAATGTTGCATTTGCAAAAAAGATAAAAGATCATATTAAAAAGAATCGCTTTAAAGCAAATGTGCCTGCTTATTTTCCTGACAAACCACCAATTCATGATGTGGTGGAAATTGAAAAAATATTACCACACCGTTATCCGTTTCTGTTAGTGGATAAGATTATAGAATTCAGCGATACCCATATTGTTGGCATAAAGAATGTTACTTACAACGAGCCCTTTTTCCAGGGTCATTTCCCGGGTAATTATGTAATGCCGGGTGTACTGCAGGTAGAAGCACTGGCACAATGTGGCGGCTTACTTGCAATCCCGAAAAATACAACAGATAAATATGATACCTATTTTTTAAAAGTAGATAATTGTAAATTCAAGCAAAAAGTAGTTCCCGGCGATACCTTAATTTTAAAGATGGAGTTGAAAAACCCCATACGCAGAGGTATTTGTGAAATGAGAGGAACCATATTCGTTGGCAGCAAGGTAGTGTGCGAAGCAGACCTTACTGCTCAAATCGTTAAAAGACCAAATCAATGATTAGTAAGCTGGCTCACATACACCCCAATGCACAAATTGGAAACAATGTTACCATAGATCCTTTTGTAATGATACATGATGATGTTGTTATAGGTGATGGTACACACATCATGAGTAACGTTACCATATTTCCCTGTTCACGTATCGGCAAAAATTGTAAACTATTTCCCGGTGCTGTTATTGGAGCTGTACCTCAGGATTTAAAATACCGCAATGAATATACACTGGCAGAAATTGGTGATAATACCACCATTCGTGAATGTGTAACCATTCATCGTGGCACTACAGATAAAAACACTACCAAAGTAGGCAGCAACTGTTTGATTATGGCCTATGCACATGTGGCGCATGATTGTATTGTAGGCAATAATGTAATACTTGCAAACTCTGTTCAACTTGCCGGCCATGTTACCGTTGATGATTTTGCAATCATTGGCGGACTCAGTGCAGCACACCAGTTTACACACATAGGTGCACATACTTACATTGCCGGGATGAGCGCCATCCGTAAAGATGTACCTCCATTTGTAAAAGCAGCACGTGAACCTTTGAGTTATGTAGGTATAAATAATGTAGGACTAAGCAGACGTGGCTACAGCAAAGAAAAAATTGAAGAAATTTTTAAGATATATCACATCCTGTTTGTTGAAAAACATATAGTATCCAAAGCTGTACAGCTTATTGAGCAAATGCTTCCTGAAACTGATACAAGAGAAGAAATACTCGGCTTTATCAGAAAAAGTGAAATAGGAATTATCAAACGTCATTCTCAAACCAATGGTGATGAAGATATTGCTTTCTGATGCAGGCAAGCGATATAACAGAGAATGGATTTTTCGTCATCTCAATTACGAATTTATTGCAGGCAACTCCTATGCTGTTACAGGCAACAATGGCAGCGGCAAATCTACATTACTGCAGGTAATTGCAGGTGCAGTACAACACAATAAAGGAACAGTTGATTTTTTTGTTGACAATAAAAAAATTGAGGCAGAAAGGCACCATCAATATCTTTCTTTTGCAGCCCCTTATCTGGAACTACCGGAGGAGATGACGCTTGTTGAAGTGCTTACTTTTCATCAATCATTTAAGTCATTGTTACCGGGAGCTTCCATTGCTTCTGTAATTGATGAACTGGGATTAAAACATGCAGCCAAAAAACAAATACGTTATTACAGCAGTGGTATGAAGCAACGTGTAAAGCTGGCCCAGGCCGTATTCAGTAATGTGCCCGTTCTGTTACTTGATGAACCTACCAGTAATTTAGATGCCGATGGAATAGCATTGTATCACCATCTAATTTCAACGTACTGCAAACAAAAACTGGTAATTATCAGCAGCAATGATGAACAGGAGTATAAGTTTTGCCACTTTGTTTTACCTGTTTCAAGGTTTAAATAAATAAAAGGCTAACCTATTACCAGTTCCATTGCTGTTTTCAAAGATGATTCTGTTAATTGCTCCCCGCTGAGCATACGTGCAATGGTTTCAATTTTCTCATCATAGCTTAACAAACGGATTTTGGTACTTATTCTTTTCTTTTCCTGCTGCTTGTACACATAAAAATGTGCAGTTGCTTTTGCAGCTATCTGGGGAAGATGTGTAATGGTTATTACCTGGTGTTGTTGTGAGAGTTCTTTGAGCAAAATACCTACCTGCCGTGCAGCTTCTCCACTGATGCCTGTATCAATTTCATCAAATAACATGGTAGGTAAAGCCATTTGCTTTGCTACAAGTGATTTAATGCAAAGCATAAGTCTGCTCAACTCACCACCACTGGCTACTTTACTGATGGGTTCAAACCGATTACTTTTATTGGCATCAAATAAAAATTCAATTTCAGTGGTACCATAATCATTTAAAGAAGCGGCTCGTACTTCTATCTTTAACTGTGCATTAGGCATTCCCACTTTTGCAAACAATACATTTACTTTTTCAGCCAGTGGTTGAGCTGCTGCTGATCGTTTGAATGATAAATCAATGGCCTGTTTTTGTAAGAGCTTCAAAAGTGTATCAACAGTTTGCTCTTTGGCCGCTATTTCTTCTTCCAGGTTTAATACAGCCTGCAATTTATTTCCGAGATTTTGTTGAATAAACAACAGCTCGTTTGTGCTGCTTACGCCATGTTTTTTTTGCAACTTATACCCCATCTCCATTCGATCATTAATTTGCTGCATTCGCTCCTCATCAATGGTAACAAATTGTTGAATATGGTCAAGTTCCGCAGCAATATCACTTAATTCTATTTGTGAGCTTTGCAATCGCTCAATCACATTATTTATATCCGGGTTAAGGTCTTTGTAATGTAGCAATCGCTGCAATAAAGTTTTTAATTGTTGAACTAAAGGGGCCTCCCCATCTTTCAATAGATATACTGCTTCATTTAATACAGCAGATACTGCACCTGCATTGCTGAGCAATTTCATTTCCTGTTCTATCTGCTCCAGCTCATTTTCTTTAAAAGACGCATGCTCAAGTTCTTCCAATAAAAATTGATGATAGTCTTTCTCCTTCTGTAATTGCTGCTGTTGATCTTTCAATAATTGCAATTCCTTCTGTGCTTTGCTGAACTGAATGTATTGTTGATGATAAACGCTTGTATCGTTACTGCACCCCGCCATAGCATCAAGCACCTCTCTTTGAAAATAGGCCTCTCCCAGTTCCAATGTATCAAACTGCTGATGCAAGTCTACTAATAAAGAGCTGAATTGTTTTAACTGCTGCAGATTAACAGGTGTATCATTGATGAATGCCCTTGATTTTCCGGTACTGCCTATCTCCCTGCGAAGTACTATTTCATCAGTTACATCTATATCTTCAACTGTTAACCAATCCCTGATATGTTTACTGTTTTCTTCAAACAACACCTCCACCACACATTTTTTTTCTTTGTTGAGCAGCACAGAACTATCTGCTCTGCCACCAAGTACCAAACCCATGGCTCCCAGCAAAATTGATTTGCCTGCACCCGTTTCTCCGGTTATAATATTCAAGCCGGGCTGAAATATAACCTTCAGTTCATCAATAATCGCAAAATTTTGTATGGAAACTTCTTTTAACATCTGAACTCAAAACTAAAGCAAAACAAGTGTACAAAAACCATACAAACAACAGGAAATAAAAAATCAATATAAAAGTAGCAGAAGTAATTGTTTTACATTCAATCTATTTACTGCCCGCATGGTTTGCACATACAGGTATGCAACAGATCTAAACTGAAAAAAAAAAGACGCCTTAAAAAAAAGCGTCTTAACAAAAATATTCTCAACGAGGTATTAAATCGTTACTGAATCATTCAAATCAGTGTCAACTAAAATGCGTCCACAATTTTCGCACACAATTATTTTTTTGTGCTGTTTTATTTCACTTTGGCGTTGAGGGGGAATGGTATTGAAACAACCACCGCAACTATCCCTGTCAATAGGTACTACTGCCAGTCCATTGCGGTAACTTTTACGGATGCGCTCAAAACTGCTGAGCAAGCGCTCTTCTGCTGCCTCTCTTGCCTTTATTACATCATTGCGAAAATGTGTTTCTTCTTTTTCATTTTCAGCAATGATTTTATCAAGTTCGGCTTTTTTATGCTCCAGGTTTTTTTCTTTAGCTGTAATATTCTTTTTTGCTTTTTCTAATAATTCACTTTTTTCAGCATGTTCCTCAGTTGCATCTTTTATATGCTTTTCAGCCAGTTTAATTTCCAGCCCCTGCATTTCAATTTCTTTATTGATGGCTTCAAACTCACGGTTATTTTTTACGTTTTCACTTTGTTTTTCATATTTCTTCAGCAAAGCCTGTGATTCTTTGATGGCTTCTTTGCGGCCTTCAATAAAATCCTGGATTCCATTAATTTCCTCTTCTATACGGTTTTTGCGTGCGTGCAACCCTTCAATTTCGTCTTCAAGGTCTTTTACTTCCATAGGTAATTCGCCTTTCAGAATTTGAATTTCATCCAACTTGCTTTCAATTTTTTGCAAATGAATGAGGGCTTTCAATTTTTCTTCTACTGAATAC
>CAYPBV010000142.1:0-2855 GCA_964409025.1 uncultured Chitinophagaceae bacterium
GCTATCAATTTTTACAAGAAGTATAATGCCAGTTTTGATGCAGAGTGGGTGAATTGCAGTATTAATGTGTAAGCTACAGGAAATAAAAGAAACAAGGCACAAGCTCTTAACTTGTGCCTTGTTTCTTTATACTTACGCTCGTCTTCATTAACTCACCCCATCCACCACCATCTCTTTGTTAATCTTTTGCACCAGACCCTGCAGTACTTTACCGGGGCCCACTTCTGTAAACTTACTTGCTCCATCTGCAATCATTGCTTGTACACTCTGTGTCCAGCGTACAGCACCGGTGAGCTGATCAATTAAGTTTTGCTTGATATCATCTTTATTGGATATCGCTTTAGCTGCTACGTTTTGATAGATATAGCATTGCGGATCATAAAAATTGGTTGCTTCAATTTTTGCTTTCAGCTCTTCACGTGCAGGTTCCATCAACGGACTATGAAAGGCGCCGCCCACAGGTAATACCAATGCACGCTTGGCGCCTGCTTCTTTCATTTTTATACAGGCAATATCAATTCCCTTTAATGAACCGCTGATTACTAACTGACCGGGGCAGTTATAATTGGCAGGTACCACCACTTCACCTGTTTCTTCACTCACCTGTTTGCATATTTCTTCTACTTTATCATCAGCCAAAGCAAGTACTGCAGCCATAGTGGATGGATTGATTTCACATGCTTTCTGCATCGCTTGTGCACGCACGCTTACCAATTGCAGTGCATCTTCAAAACTCAATACTCCATTTGCTACCAATGCACTAAACTCTCCGAGTGAATGACCTGCCACCATATCAGGTTTGGCACCTTCAATACTTTTATAAGCAATTACTGAATGTATAAATACAGCAGGTTGTGTAACATTTGTGCGCCTTAAATCTTCATCCGTTCCATCAAACATGATATCTGATATGCGAAAGCCGAGTATTTCATTGGCCTGTTCAAATAAACGCCTGGCACTTGCATTATTATCATACAAGTCTTTACCCATTCCTTTAAACTGTGAACCCTGACCGGGAAATACAAATGCGTGTTTCATTTACCTTTGATTAAGGGGGCAAAAATAAAGAAGTAGGTGCATTAAGGCAAGGATAAATAATGCTGCCCCTCATCATACTCTTTATCCAGCGCATCAATAATGGTTTTCAGATGCAATGGATTACCCAGTAAGTCAGCATTACTCATATCAATAAATAGTGTTTTGATATTGTGCTGTTTAATGTAGTGCGTATAGGTTTCCTGCAGGTTAAAAAGATAATCGTCAGGAATATTTTGTTCATAGCTGCGGTTACGCTTTTTAATATTTTCCTGCAGCTTTTGTACAGGGCTGTGCAGATAAATCAACAGATCAGGCTGTATCAACTGCTGATGAATAATATCAAAGAGCCGCTGGTACAATCGAAACTCATCCACCGGTAATGTAACTTTTGCAAAAAGTAAACACTTGGTAAACAAATAATCAGAGATGGTGATGCTGTTAAACAAATCCTGTGTGTGCAGCAATTCTTTCAGTTGTTTATAACGCTCGGCCATAAAAAACAATTCAACCGGAAAAGCAAACTGCTGCGGATTTTCATAAAACTTTGCCAGAAAAGGATTATCGGCAAATTCTTCCAAAATCAAACGAGCATTGTAATGCTTACTCAGCAAATGAGCCAGTGTAGTTTTACCTGCGCCAATATTTCCTTCTATTGTTATGAAGTGATAGTTCATTTAGAAAAACCTTCAAGTAAATGTGAAACTCAAACAATAAGGGTTGAAGGTTTAAGGTAAAAGGCCGAAGGAAAACAAAAACATCAATTGCGTTTGTTCCATACACCTTAAATCTCTCACCATCTGCCTCAGTCAGAAAGTCGGCAAATTAATGGAAGCTGCAAAAGCAAAAAAATGGAACAGGTTATTGTGGAAAAGTTACAGTTCAACAAGATTAACTGAAAGTGTATCTGTACAATTTTTCAACAAAGTGGCAACCGTTTGTTTATACACAGGGTGAATTTTTCGGGGAGAAAGCTCAACCAATGGAACCAATACAAACCTTCGTTCCTGAATAGCAGGATGCGGCAATGTAACATGCTTGCTCTTTTGAACAGTGTCATCAAAAAACAAAATATCCAAATCAATAGTACGTGGACCAAACTTTTGAGAACGAACCCTGCCAAGTTCCTGTTCAATACCCAGTAAGGTTTGCATCAATTTATGAGGCTTGAGACCGGTTTTAACAATAATTATCTGGTTTAGAAAGGCTTTTTGATCTGTTTTGCCCCATGCAGCTGTTTCGTAAATAGAAGATTGCTTGGTAATTTTCCCCGCTTTTGCTGTAATTAGATTTCTTGACTTATTCAGAAAATCCTTTCTTCTCCCCAAATTACTTCCCATAAGAATGTAAACAGTATGCATGCTGTAAAAATAGGAGGAAAAGTTTTTTTGATGCATAACTGAAACCAATAGCTTTGCGCCATGCAATCAAAATACAGTCAGTTTCGTGCTATGCTGGCCATTACAAAAGGAAGTTTAACAGGAATACTGAGAAGTCCTTCTGCTGTGGTTTTTAGTTTTATTTTTCCATTCATATTCATTTTGGTATTCGGATTTATCGGCAATAGTGGCAGCGCACCTGTTTACAAAATTGCCTTAAGCGAAAAATGTGATACACTGAATGCGTTGTATGATTCCATTAAGGCCGGCAACCGTATTAAAATTGTACGGTTTAACTCAAAAGCTGATTTAAACAAAGCACTGGCAAAAGGAAAATTGGCCGGTATTCTTACCATTCAAAAAACCGGCAAAACTGTTCCTGCGGTTACCTATCAGTTAAACAGTACCAATGCCAGTAATGATCAATGGCCGCAACTGCTC
>CAYPBV010000142.1:2865-8697 GCA_964409025.1 uncultured Chitinophagaceae bacterium
TGCTCAGTGTTCTTTCATCCATTGCATCAAAAGTGAGTGATGCGGCTTTTGTAAACAGACCCGCTTATGCAGTGCCCGACTTTGATTATAAAAGAGATATTCAGGAAATAAGACCTTACAGAACAATTGATTTTATTCTACCGGGGCAGCTTGGCTTTTCTTTGTTAAGCACCGGTGTATTTGGAGTAGCCTTTGTATTCTTTGGATTGCGAAACACATTAGTATTAAAACGATATTTTGCTACACCCATTAAACGTACATATATTTTACTGGGCGAAGCATTAGCCCGTGTTCTTTTTCAAATGATTGCTGCAGTAGTGATTATACTGGTAGGATATTTTGCATTTGACTTTACCCTCGTAAATGGTGTACAAACATTGTTTGAAATGTTACTGCTGAGCTTTCTTGGCTTGCTGGTGTTTATGGGTTTTGGCTTCATCATCAGCGGACTGGCAAAGAATGACAGCTCCATTCCGCCTTTTGCCAATTTGATTACCATGCCGCAGTTTTTACTGGGCGGAACTTTTTTTGCCGTTGAAGTATTTCCCAAATGGCTGCAACCCGTTTCTAAAGCATTGCCACTTACACATTTAAATACTGCTATGCGTGCTGTGGCATTTGAGGGCCAAAGTTTATGGGCAGTAAAAACAGAAATAGGTATTCTTTTGTTATGGGGAGTGATTGTGTATGCAATTGCAATTAAAGTGTTTCGGTGGGAGTAAAGCCCCCTTCCGTCTTCCCCCCAAAGGGGAAGCCATCAAAACACAAGGCTCACTTTTCTAAGAGTAAAAGCTAATAGTAATCTTTATTTATGAATTTAACTTTCAAATTACCTGCATGCGTTTTATAAAAATGTTTTTGTTTGTAGTTACAGGATTGGCTATTATGCTTACCATCATCGGTTTGGTGATTCCTTCATCTGTAAAAATTTCAAGAGGAATTATTGTAAATGCAGACAGTATAAAAATTTACAATCAATTAAGTGATGTAAAAGAATGGGGCCAATGGATGCCCTGGGTTACAGCTGATGAAGGATCTATTGTGCAAACATCACCTGTTACCAATGGACCGGGTGCTTTCTTTAAATGGAAAGGATTGAATTTAAAAAACAGCGGTACCATTACCTTACTTACACTATCTCCCAATCTTATTACTGCCAAATATGAATTGAAAGATATGAACAAAAGCGAAGGTGGTTTTCGTATACGCACCTTACCCAATAATCTTTTACAATGTGAAGTACAGTGGTTCATGGAGTATAAGCTTAAGTGGTATCCATGGGAGCGTTTCTATGGTATTTTTTTAGATCATATCATCGGCCCGGCATTTGATAAAGGATTGCAGGAGTTGAAAAACTATGTAGAAAAAACTGAAAGCACAAACTCATAATTAAATGAGTGATTGAATAAGTTAGGGCTGTGTAAGAATGGCTTCCCCTCGGAGGAAGACAGAAGGGGGCTTTACCAAGGAAAACTAATCTTTCCCATGGTTACACTTGGTATTCCTTTCAAAGCTTGTCCAAACTGCACTTCACCACCAGCCACACATTCATTAGCCAGTACTGCAAACAGCACTGCTTCTTTTGCATCAGGATGTATACCAAGCTCACTGGTGTACCTGATAACTACATTGGGCAATAACTGTTGTATATGCTGCATCAGTAATGGGTTGTGCATACCACCCCCGCTTGCATACAACACAAACCTTGCATTGGGCGGCATCGTTTGTTGTACAGCTTCTGCAATGGTTGTTGCCGAAAAGAAGTTGAGTGTGGCCATAGCATCATACACATTCAATTCAGAAATACCTGCTTTTTGTCTGGCATTTTCTAAATAGGAAAGATTAAACAACTCCGGCCCTGTTGTTTTTGGAAATGGTTGCGCAAAGAACGGATGATCTTTTAACGCTTGTAACAACGCTTGATTTACTGTTCCCTGCCTGGCGATGCCTGCATTATCATCAAAATATTTACCGGGGAAAAATTGTTGCATGAGTGCATCCATCATGGTATTGCCCGGCCCCGTATCTGTACTGAAAATTTTATTGGCATCCATACTGCCCGGTAAAAACGTAAAGTTGGCAATACCACCCATGTTAAGCATAATGCGGTCCTCACCTCTCTTTGAAAAAATAAAATAATCGCCATACACAGCTAATGGTGCACCTTCACCTCCTGCAGCAATATGTTTTTGCCTGAAATCGCTGATGGTGATGATGCCCGTAGTTACAGCCATATGATCACCATCACCTATTTGCAAAGTAGCATTACCAAAACCTTGCTGCTGATGCAATGCTTTAGGTGCGTGATACACCGTTTGTCCGTGACTGGCAATCAAATCAATTTCATTGGTATGAATCTGATTTTTCTTCAAAAACTCCAGAATCATATTTGATTGCTGTATTGCTATCCATGGATGAAGTAATGTAAGCTTTTCAAAATCTACCATCTGTTTTGAAAACACAGCTTTGATTTCATGTTTAAACCCTGGGGCATAAGGAATGGTTTCAAAAGCTTTGAGTTGAATGCTTGTTTCGTGCCCGCTGCCGCTGATGTAGCACAGGGCAATATCCAAACCATCAACAGATGTACCGCTCATGAGTCCTATGATGGCTCTTTGTTTTTTTTGAGCGATGGCAGCCAGTGAAGCAATGTTTTTGTTCATAGCAGAAATTTATGAAATTGCCTTTAATTGCCTGAAATTAAATGAGATTTTGCAGGTATTTGCTGAAATTGGAATTTTTTTTGCAGGTTTGTGCAGATTTTGTATAACTTGTGGCTACAAGATTGTCCAGCCAAACCTTACTGCATGCTCAAACAAGAACGACAGGCGTTTATTGTACACCAGGTAAATCTGCACAACAAAGTGTTCAGCAGCGACCTTAGTGAACAAATCAATGTATCAGAAGATACCATTCGCAGAGACTTGCAGGAACTGGCCGATAAAGGAAAAATCATCAAAGTACATGGCGGGGCTTTATCCAAATCATTTCACAGCTCCTTTAATAATTCTCAGGTTTACAGTATTGATCAAAAGAAAGTGATTGCGCAAAAAGCGGCAACACTGATTAAAGACGGCATGTTTGTACTCACCAGTGGAGGCACCACCATCATAGAACTTGCCAGAGCATTGCCGGAAAGCCTGCATGCTACTTTTATTACAGGCAGTTTACCTGCAGCATTGGAATATGTACATCACCCGAATATCGAAATCATTTTCATAGGCGATAAACTTTCTAAAAGCTCACAAATAACAGTGGGTGCTGATGCCATTTTAAAAATCAAACAGATAAAAGCTGATTTATGTTTCCTCGGCATCAATGCCATTGATATTGAAAACGGGCTCACGGATAATGACTGGGATGTAGTACAGGTAAAGAAAGCAATGATAGAATCGTCAGCAAAAGTGGCAGCGCTCAGCATTTCAGAAAAAATCAACAGCTCACAGCGTATTCAGATTTGCAGAGCTGAAGAGCTGCATGTGCTCATTTCTGAACGTTCACCGGATGAACCTTTATTTAACCCTTATAAACGGTTGGGTATATCCATTATGTAATCTTCATTATTCATCACTCATAAAAACTGCACAATGAAACAAGTTGAACTACTTAAACGCAGCTTAACAAAGTTTGTATTGTTGCTTTTATCTTTTATTTTACTGAGTGCTTTTGCACAGGCACAGGTAATTATAAATGGTAAAGTAACAGGCAAAGGAAATGCTGCTGTAGCTAATGCATCAGTTGTAGTAAAGGGAACTGCAACAGGTACAACCACAGATACCGATGGTAATTATTCACTTGCTGTTAATTTAAAACCCGGCAAATACACGCTGGAGTTTTCAGGCGTGGGATTTAAAACCAAAAGCGAAACTGTAACAATTACTTCGGGAGCTGTTACAGTAAATGTAATGCTTGATGATGATGCGCTGGGTTTGGATGAGGTAATTATTACAGGTACCAGCCAGGGTACTACCAAAAAGCAGGCAGGTAGTTTTGTGGCTACAGTAAAAGGAAGAGACTTATTAAAAGGTTCGCCTACCAATGCCATTCAGGCCTTACAGGGTAAAACACCCGGTGCACAGATAACGCAAAACAATGGCGATCCTGCCGGTAGCATTAGTGTGCGTTTAAGAGGTATCAGTTCTCTTTCTTCATCAGAGCCATTGTATATTATTGATGGAGTTATTATCAACAACAGTACTACCCGTGTTACCAATACACAAAACAATTACGACGGACAAAACTCCGTTGGTACTGTGGGTCAAAACAGAATAGTAGATATTAACCCTAATGACATTGAAAGCATTGAGGTTTTAAATGGCGCTGCAGCAGCAGCTATTTATGGTAGCCGTGCCAATGCCGGTGTTGTACAGATTATTACAAAGCGTGGAAAAGCAGGCGCACCCAATATAAATTTCAGCAGCAGTGTTATATTCAGCAGACTGCGTGAAAAATTGGAAGTAAATCAGGCACCAACAAAATTTGGAGGCCCCACTGATGGACCGGGCGCACTTACGCAGGACATCTTACTTCCCAATATTACAAACACCACTAATGTTACCCGTTATGATTATCAGGATTATATTTTCCAACCGGCTACAGGAACAGATAACAACATTTCTGTTTCAGGCGGAACAGATAAAACGAAATACTTTTTCTCAGGTTCTTACTTCTATAACCAGGGTATCATCAGAAATACAGATTTTCAACGCTTCAGTTTCAGAACCAATATTGATCAAACATTTAACAGATGGATCAGTGCCAGAATAGGTATAAACTACATTAACAGTAATGCCAATGAAAAACCAGATGGCAACACATTTTATTCTCCAATGAATTCTGTAACCATTCTTGGAAATTTTCATAACATACAACAGCGGGATGCCTTTGGCAATATACAGGCTGTTGGTGAAAGAGGCAGGGTAAACCCCGTAAGTGTAATAGAAGATTTAAAACAAAAAAATACCACAAGCCGTGTTATTTCCAATTTTGGCTTAAAGCTAAAACCCATTGAAAACCTCACCATTGATTATACATTGGGTATAGATAATTACAGCCAGAACGGAACTACATTTATGCCGCCGTTTGCCTATAACGTAACCACTGGAAGTTTTGGTGGTGGCATTACATTAGACCCCACACAAAATGGTTATGCCAGTGCTGCAAACAGTAAATTCTTTGGCATTAATCATGACATTAATGCTACTTATAATGCAAAACTTACAAAGGACTGGTCAAGCGTTACACAGGTTGGATATTCTGCTCAATATGAAAATCAAACCTACCTGATGGCACAGGCACGTGGAATTTTATTACCCTTTACGCAAACGTTAACCAGTGCAGGAACTATTTTGCCGGGTGTAGATTCAAGAGGTGAACTTTCAATCAGCGGTATTTTCCTTCAGCAAAACTTTAAATTTAAAAATCAATTATTCATTACCGGCGCTATCAGAAGGGATGGAAGCAGTTTGTTCAGCGGTAGTCAGCGTAATCAGAATTATTTTAAAGCCAGCGGCAGTTACATTCTCTCTGAAACTGATTTCTGGGAAAAGTTAAACCTCAGTAAATTTTGGGATTTAGCTAAAGTGCGTTTTGCATACGGTGAAAGTGGAAACTTAACAGGCATAGGCGCTACTGATCGTTTTAACTTGTATACGTCATCTGCTTTTGTTGGAAGAACAGCATATGCATCCAGTTCATTGGCTGCCAACCCTAATGTAGGACCGGAACGTCAGCGGGAGGTTGAATACGGTTTGGATCTTGCTTTCTTAAACAGCAGAATTGCATTCAGCATGAACATCTACAATAAAAGAGTAAGCCAGTTAAGTATATCAC
>CAYPBV010000143.1:0-8645 GCA_964409025.1 uncultured Chitinophagaceae bacterium
GTTTCTCTGTTCTTCATAGCACGGTATGCCAGGTAAATAGTACCGCTGCTCAAAAGAATTAAAACAGTAGAAAGAAAAAAGATCTTCGGCAGTTGTACAGGCTGCCACCCGGCCTGATTGCTTTTAACGATGTATGCACTTGTAAAACCGGCAAACATCATTGTTATACTGCCTATTGCCACCCACAAAGTAAACTTGTGCGGGTGCATTTTTTTATTACTTGTACGCTCACTCATAACCTGCTCCATCTTCAAACTGTTTATTTCAATTCAATTTTTATATCTAGACAAAACTGTTCTAGTTAGACATCTTATCTGCCAACAATGCCAGCAGCACAATGGGCAAATAAATATAACTGCTGAACATAACCCTTCTTGCACTCTTTACATCCATACTGATATACAAACGCACACACTGCACAACCATTAATACATTTGCCACTATTAAAATCCACAGACTTGCAACGCCACTCATGCTTGTAAAATATGGCAACACACCCACAGGTATCATCAACAAACTCCAGATGATGGTTTGTATGGCTGTAAACCTGGTAGGTCCGGTTTGAGAAGGCAGTAATTTAAAACCTGCTTTCGTATAATCAGTATGCGCTACCCATGCAATAGCCCAAAAATGAGGAAACTGCCAGATGAACTGAATAGCAAATAAAATCCATCCACCTGTCCAGTTAAATGTTTCACCATCATAAGCTGCTGCCCAGCCAATCAAACAGGGTAATGCGCCCGGTATTCCGCCAATCAACACTGCAACAGAATTTATTTTCTTAAGTGGTGTGTACACAAAACTGTAGATAAACAAACTCAACAATGATAAACCGGCAGTATACCAGTTAAACCATAAGCCCAAAATCAAAGAACCTATTATAGCTGCTGCAAAAGCAAATGTACTTGCTTCATTCACACTCATTCTGCCCGCTGCTACAGGTCTGTTGCCCGTACGCTTCATTACAGCATCTGTATCTTTTTCAGTAATCTGGTTTATAGCATTGGCACTGCCTGTAACCAGCATACCTCCAAAAAATAAAAGAACAATACTCAGCCAATCAAACTTTACCACATTGGGCGCCAGCATATAACTGATTACACTGCTGAACACTACCGTAAAACTCAACGTAAATTTGATGAGCTGTTTGTAATCATCAACCTTACGCATCAAAGCACTTTTTTCTTTCAGCACCTTTTCTGTTACTGCTTTGCTCAACTGTTTTATTCTTCAATCACATTACTGTGATTTGTTTTAATTAATGTTTGCTTTCGTTTTCACCTACGGGAGTGGTTTGTGCAATATACTCATGACCATCTTTTCCGTAATCATATGCCCAGCGGTGTACTTCAGGAATTTCGCCTTCCCAGTTACCATGTCCCGGATTGATAGGGGTAGTCCATTCAAGCGTAGTAGCACCCCATGGATTTTGTGTTGTAACTTTTCTTCCTTTCCAGATGCTGTAGAAAAAATTGAACAAAAACAGGAACTGTACCATAAATACAATAATAGCTACTATACTGATGAACTGGTTGAGGGGGCCAAAGTTTTTAAATGATTCCCAGATGCTGTAATCATAATAACGGCGTGGCATACCGGCCAGACCAGTATAGTGCATAGGCCAGAAGATTAAATAAGCGCCAATCATGGTAGCCCAGAAATGGATATAACCAAGAGTGTTATTCAGGTATCGTCCATACATCTTAGGATACCAGTGATAGATACCGGCAAACATACCAAACATACTGGCCACACCCATTACAATGTGGAAGTGTGCAATAACAAAGTATGTATCATGCAGGTGAATATCCAATGCGGAGTTACCGAGGAAGATACCTGTTAAACCACCGCTGATGAATAAGCTCACAAAACCTAATGCAAACAACATAGCAGGTGTAAAGCGTAAACTTCCTTTCCAGATGGTGGTGAGCCAGTTAAATACTTTGATAGCACTTGGTACCGCAATCAATAATGTAAGTAATACAAAGAATGCACCAAGGAAAGGATTTAATCCCGTTACAAACATGTGGTGTGCCCATACAAGGAATGCAAGTATGGAGATGGCAAACAGTGAACCAATCATGGCCATATAGCCAAAGATGGGTTTGCGGCTGTTTACTGAAAGGATTTCACTCACCATACCCATGGCAGGTAAGAGAATAATATAAACTTCAGGGTGACCAAGGAACCAGAATAAGTGCTGATAAAGAATAGCACTACCGCCTTCATTTGGCAATGCCTGTCCGCCTATATAAATATCACTCAGGTAGAAACTGGTACCAAAGTGACGATCAAAAATCAATAAGATAAATCCGCTGAACAATACAGGGAAGGATAATACACCCAGTACTGCAGTAAAAAAGAATGCCCAAATGGTAAGCGGCAAACGTGTCATGCTCATACCTTTTGTACGCATGTTTAAAACAGTAGCGATATAGTTCAAACCACCAAGTAATGCTGATACAACGAACAATGCCATACTTACCAGCCATAAGTCCATACCTACTTTACTGCCCGGCGATGCCTGGCCCAATGCACTCAATGGAGGATAAGCCGTCCATCCACCGCTGAAAGGACCTGTTTGTACAAATAATGATGAAAGCATTACAATACTGGCAATAAAGAAGAACCAGTATGAAAGCATATTAAGGAAAGGAGATGCCATATCTCTTGCACCTACCTGTAAAGGAATAAGTAAGTTGGAGAACGTGCCACTTAAACCTGCAGTTAATACAAAGAATACGAGTACAGTACCATGCATGGTAACCAATGCGTAGTAAGCTTCAGGTTGTAATTGACCGCCACGTGCCCACTCGCCCAGCAAATCTTCCAGCCAGGGAAACTTTGCTTCTGGAAAACCTAATTGTAAACGAAATACAACAGAAAAGAAACCACCCAATACAGCCCAGAACATACCGGTAATTAAAAACTGCTTGGCAATGGTTTTATGATCCTGACTAAACACATATTTAGTCATAAACGTTTCATGATGATGTTCATGATGCACTTCACTGTGACCTGTATGAGGAACAGTTATTACTTGCTCGTGAATATGTGTGGCTTCGTTCATAATAATTTATTTAGGCAATTTCTTAATTAAGGTTTCAATACAGCAGCGGTTACATTAGATGTTTTTGTTGTATCGGCTACAGGAGTCTTCGGTTCTTTATCAGGATAAGCAGCCCAATAGTTAGGTTTTTGCTTAGCCATCCACAAATCAAATTCTTCCTGTGTTACTACTTCAATAATTCCTTTCATGGAATAATGACCATTTCCGCACATTTGATCACAACTGATTTCGTAAACAAAGTTTTCGTTGCCGGTACGCTCTTTCATTTCCTTTGTTGTGTATTTGGGAGTAAACCAAAGCGTTGTAGGAATGCCGGGTACAGCATCCATCTTCATTCGAAAATGGTTAAGACCTACGTCATGAATTACATCACGGCTGCCAATGATGAGTTGTACCGGACGGCCTTTTACCACATACATTGTTTGTGTGGTTACCACGTCGTCATAGTTGGCCTTGTCTGATTTTAACTTCAGATCAGCATGGTCTACAAACAATTGACCAAACGGATTATTACTATCATCACTAATTACTCTGAAATGTGTTTTACCAAACTGCTTATCCTTGCCGGGATAACGCATGATCCATCCAAACTGCTTACCTACAATTTCTACTTTCAATGCATCAGCCGGAGCATCGGATGTTATTTTAAACCAGAACTTCAATCCAAACACTACCAGCACCGTTAAGAAGATAGCGGGTACAACAGTCCAGATAATTTCCAGTTTGTTATTGTGCGGGAAGTAAAAGGCTTTTCTGCCTTCCTTAGCCTGATATTTCCATGCAAAAAAGAATAACAGGAATTGTGTGATGATAAATACAACACCTGTAATGGCTGTCGTCATCATAAACATTTTATCTATCTCCTCTCCTTCCACTGATGCAGAACCCTGTGGAAAAAGAGTAGAACCGTACAGTTTGTCATTACAGTACCATACACCAAAAAATCCAATAATCATAAAGCCCAGCAACAGGAATCCGTTAATACGGTTATTCTGCTGTTTGCTATTTTCTTCACCTTTTAAAACGCTTACATATTCGCTGGCTTTTGCAATCTGAAAGATTACAATAAACACCAGGGCTGCCGCCGCAATTACCAGGTAAGTTTGTGTTGTCATACTTCCGCAAATTATTTATTGTTCGTCAATTCTTTTTGTACTGTTCAATCAATTATGTATGGTGTATAATACTTTCTTTCACCAACGGATGATTCTTTGGCAACAAAGCGGCTTTTGTTAAATACCTTGCTGTTAAGAACATCACCAATCCCACGAATCCGGCACCAATACCCAAACTGTAGATGAAGTGTAAAGGATCATTAGATGCTGCACCTAATTTCTTCAATGGACCGGGTGTGATCATTTGGTAAAAATCCAGCCAGTGACCAAAAATGATAATTACAGCCATAACAGTTACTACTGTGTAGTTACGTTTGGCACCACGCTTCATGAGTATTAACAACGGAGCCAAAAAGTTAATAATCAGGTTCAGCAGGAAAATTCCCTTGAACGGACCACCTTTACCACCGGCACCAATACGATCAATAAAGTATTCAGTTTCTTCAGGTTGGTTACTGTACCAAATCAACATGTATTGAGAAAACCACAAATAGGTCCAGAAAACTGAGAAAGCAAACATGAATTTTCCAATGTCATGAATGTGTTCATCTGATACATATTCCAGGTAACCGAGATTTTTCAAATACACTACAAAGAGCATCATCAATGAAATACCGGCCACCCATGAGCTGGCAAATGTGTACCAACTGTACATGGTGCTGTACCAATGTGCATCAATACTCATGAGCCATAACCAGGGAACTGTGCTCATTACAGTAAGACCATACGTAACAAGGAACGCTGCGGCAATAGCCAGAGTTTTCCAGTATTTTGAATGATCACTTGGCTCACCCAAATCTTCAGCAATTGAAAGTTTACGGAACCAGTTGCGGAACCAAACCCATAAACCAATTGCAGCCAATGTAAAAATGCTGAACATGGTAGGATTTAGGAATCCTGATTTCCATGTAAGTTTTGCATCATGCTTTACATGTTCTGTATCTTTCCAATGGTAGATGTGGTGGTCATCACTCAACCATACATACCCTAACAATATCACAATGGCGATGGGGCCCAGCACATTGATAGAACCTGAAATCGCTTCCGGTACACGACGGAAAGCCAGCGGCCAGCCACCCTGTGCCAGCGTAGTAGCACTGATAAAGAAGAAGCTCGCCGCACACACCAGCAACCAGAAGATGCCGTTGTGCATCAAAGCCATCCAGAATTTTGTAGCGCCGTATGAATGCGGGTCTGTTTCACTACCACCATGATGTCCGCTGAACGGATGCAGGAATACTACACCCAGCAACAGTGTAACCACACCAATTGCCATTAATGCATAGCTCCACTTTTTTAATCCGCCGGGTATTTCAAATTGCTCTTTCAGTACCATTAGAAATCAGTTTATCGTGAATGTTCGTTTCGGTTGTTTTATTTTGTTGCTTTTGTGCTGTCGGCCGCAGGTGCTGCTGCTGCAGGTGCACCGCCGGGCTGCATACTTTTTATGTAATGGATCACCATCCAGCGTTGCTTGCTGCTCAACTGTGCTGCATAACTACCCATTAAATTTTTACCATAGGTCAATGAGTACATCATTTGACCGGCAGGCATATTTTCATATTTCGCATCACCTACCAATGTTGCAGGCTTTGCAGGATAAGGACCTTCACCGCCTTTGTACAAAGGACCATTGCCGTCTAATTTTTCACCATGACAGATACCGCAGTTTACATTATACAAACGCCTGGCTTCTGCCATCTCTTTTTCATTCAATGGAGGTAAGGGATTAGCAATGGCTTTTGATGCTACATAATTAGTAGTGTCGCCTGTTTTATCCATTGCCAGGTTAAAGCCGCCAAGAACAGCACCACGCTTAACCGTTCCTTCTACAGGAGTTGCATCGTAGTTAATTCCTGCATCTTTTAAATGACTATGGTCGGCATAGGTTTCTACTGCACGGCTGTAAGCCATATCAGGCATATAAACAGTTCCGGTATTGTTACCGCCCGCTCTGAAACAGGAAGAAAATCCTGTTATTAACAAAGCCACTGCTCCAAATGATAAAATCTTAATTGTACGCATTTTGTATTATTTATGCTGTTACAGCTTCTTCTTTTTCAAACACTTTACGGTCTTTTGCATAATTGCCAAGCCACCATCCGGTTTCAGCTTCTTTTTCAAACACTTCTACAGCTCCTGCATTATGTAAAAAGGCTTTTACTTCTTCAACATTTGTTTTATCAGTTACTTCCAAAGGCATTACAAACAAATCATCTGTAGCACGCAGGTGGAAGTGATCTTTCTTTACAAACGGTGCAAGCTGGCAGAGGTAGCAAAACGTCAACACCATACCCACCGCAGCACACAATACCGTTAACTCAAATATGATGGGAATGAATGCAGGCAAAGGCAACAATGGTTTACCGCCAATGTTCAGGGGCCAGTCTTTGGTAAACACCCAGCTCATAAATGAAAGAGCGGTAGTAGTACCGGTAATGGCATAGATAAAACCTGCTGTATGCAAGCTGGTATCACGCAAACCCATAGCATGATCTAAACCATGAATGGGAAATGGTGTGTACAAGTCATGAATCTTATAACCCTTTTTCCTGGTGTTCTTAACCGCAGGAAACAATGTTTTTTCATCATCAAAACAGCCTACTATGAATTTTTTTACGGGCATATAATTTTAGCTTTTCGCTCTTCGCTTTACGCTGCAAGCTTGTGAACTATTATTTCAAATTTTCTTCTTAGTAACCCACCCCTTTCTATCATCACTATTTTCTGAGCCTCTTCCACCCCTCCAAGGAGGGGATAAGCACTCCACATTTCAATCAAGATCTTCAACTAAGTCAGCCATGTGCCTGGATTTCTCCCCTCGGGGGAGACCAATAGGGGCCGCTTTAATGTGCGTGTGCATGTTCTTTGGCAAATTCATCTACACTTTGTGCTTCAACAGGATCCATTGCTTCCTTATAGCTTTCACCACTTCTCTTCAATATATGCTTTATCTCTGCAATAGCAATTACAGGGAAATATTTGGAGAAAAGGAAGTAACAGGTAAAGAACAAGCCAAATGAACCGAGATAGAAACCAACCTCCCAGATTGTGGGACGATAGTACACCGACCATGATGATGGCAGGTAATCACGATACAATGAGGATACAATGATTACAAAACGCTCAAACCACATACCGATATTTACCACCACACTCATTAAGAAGGTGAACGCAATATTTCTTCTCAACTTCTTTACCCAGAACAACTGCGGCGTAATTACGTTACAAGTCATCATCAACCAATAGCTCCATCCGTAAGGACCGGCAATACGATATTTAAAGAAGATATCATACTCATACTTGCTGGCACTATACCAGGCCATGAACAATTCTGTTAAGTATGCACAACCCACAATAGAACCGGTCAATACAATAACCTTGTTCATATTTTCAATATGGCTGATGGTAATATAATCTTCAAGATTCAAAACTTTTCTGGTTACCAGCATGAGCGTTTGCACCATGGCAAATCCGGAGAAGATGGCCCCCGCAACAAAGTAGGGCGGGAAGATGGTGGTGTGCCAGCCCGGTATTACTGAAGTGGCAAAGTCGAACGATACAATGGTGTGTACAGACAATACCAGCGGCGTACTCAAACCAGCCAATACCAATGATAAACTTTCATGACGCTGCCAGTGCTTGGTAGAACCCGTCCAGCCAAAAGCGGTAACACCGTAAAATGCTTTGGCCCATTTCTTTTTGGCACGGTCACGGAGCGTAGCCATATCAGGAATTAAACCGCTGTACCAGAACAAAAGAGATACAGTGAAGTAAGTTGAAATTGCAAATACATCCCAGAGAAGTGGTGAGTTAAAGTTTACCCACAACGGACCACGGCTGTTTGGATAAGGCAATACAAAGAAGGCCATCCACACACGACCCATGTGCCATACCGGGAACTGACCGGCGCACATTACGGCAAAGATGGTCATGGCTTCTGCAGCACGGTTCACACCTGTTCTCCATCCCTGACGGAACAGCAACAAGATGGCCGAAATCAAGGTACCGGCGTGACCAATACCTACCCACCATACGAAGTTGGTAATATCCCAACCCCATCCGATGGTTTTGTTCAGATTCCACATACCTGTACCATATACTACTTCCACATAAAGACTCACTACACCAAACAGTAAGAGTATTGCAGAAACGATAAAGCCAATCCACCACATACGGGTGGGTGCCGCTTCTACCGGCTTACAAATGTCTTCGGTTACCTGTCCGTAGGTTTTATGACCATCTACTAATGGTTCCCGGGTCTGTGATTCGTACCTTAATGATGCCATATTCTTGTTTAAGCTTTAGTTCGAAAGCTGTTCGCCTCGAGCTTTGGTTTTTTATTTTATTGTGTGAGCAACAATACTACTATGATGCTGTTGTTGCGTCGCACTCTTGTACGTTTTTAATTCTATTCAGCAACCCACCCCCGTCAATCTCTTCTATTTTTTTAGTTGCTG
>CAYPBV010000144.1:0-8621 GCA_964409025.1 uncultured Chitinophagaceae bacterium
TGCCCTGCCCGGTGTCCGTTGAGCCATTCCCGTGTGCAAGAAGTTCATCCAGCGCAGCTAAATGGCTTACTGTTCATCAGTTTGATGATTTAGAATCCTGCATACAGGCTGGAAGATCCAAGTATGCAAAAGTGTTTACAACACATCTCAGTACAGATGCGGTAAGTTTATATTCTATTGATTTTACAGAAAGTGTGGCCCTTGTTTTTGGAAATGAACACGCAGGTGTGAGTGAAGAAATGATTGCCGGGGCAGATGGTAATTTCATTATTCCGCAAATGGGAATTATACAGTCGCTCAATATTTCTGTAGCCTGCGCCGTAAGCATTTATGAAGCTATGCGGCAAAAAACAAATGCCGGTCATTATGAAAAACAACGGTTGAGTGAACCCCTTTACCAGCAATTATTACAGGAGTGGGGCTTTAAAGCAGATGATTTAGATACTTCAGTTCAATAACTTTACCTCAAATGAAAAAGCTTATCATTTTTATTTTGCTTTTAAGTATGTGTACACTGGCTCATTCACAAACCATTAAGCGATGGAAAATGGATGATTTGCTCAGCTATATTGAAAAAAGTGATTCTGCATTAATCATTAATTTTTGGGCTACGTTTTGCGGTCCCTGTGTTGAAGAAATTCCTTATTTCCAAACCATAACAGCTAAGTATAAAGAACAAAAAGTAAAGCTTTTATTAGTAAGCCTTGATTTTAAAGAATACTTTCCTCAAAAGATTGCAGCCTTTGCCAAACGCTTTGGCTTTACTGCTGAAATTGTATGGCTGGATGAAGAAAAGCCAGATGAATTTTGCCCAAAAATTGATGAAAAGTGGAGTGGTGCAATGCCCGCTACTTTATTTGTAAATAAAGCTTCAGCACAACGCTTTTTTATTGAAGCGCAGCTTAAACCTGAGGAACTTGATAAAGCAATCAAAAAATTAATTGTTCCAGATAAATAAAACCCGGTGTTTCAAAAGGGTATTAAATTAATTTATAATTTATATCAGAATTTAAAGCCTACAGTAGCCACTAATTGTCCATTGGTAAACCTGTTATTGGCAAAAGGATAATTTACCCCCGGTTCTGACAAAAAATAAGGTACATGAAAATCTCTCGCAATGGTATGGGCATAGGTGAGATCAATAAAGTATCCTTTATCTCTATAGCCAATTCCAAGACTTGGCGTCAATCTTCTTCCTTTTGAGGCACCTTCCGGTTTTTCATTAAAGGGACTGCCCATATAGTTAACACCTCCACGCACCATAAATGTTTTGAATTTCAATTCAGCACCAATACGTGCATTCAAAGCCATTTGATATAAATTATCAATGGCATCATTAACTGCTCTGAGGTATTCTTTGCTCTCAGGTACATCGCTGCTGAAAGAGTTGCTTTTGTAGTTAATTACTTCTATATCACCTGTAATAAATCCTTTTTGCTTAGTGATATCTTTGTTTTCACGAAATACATAGGAAATTGAAGCACCTGCTCTCCATGGAGTGGTCATTGTATATTCTGTTATGTAATCACCATCAATGTAATCACTGGTGGAGTAGGTGTAGGAGGTAGGTCTTGTATTATCGTTATTTACTTTGCGTGCATAATTTTCAATATTGCTGGTAATGGTAGCATTTGTTTTGTCAGTCAAAACAAGGATGGAAGGCGTGTGGAATGTAAATCCTAAACGCCAGTGTGCCGCAGGTTTATAAATAATACCCAGTTTTAAATTTGCACCGGCTCCTGTTGTTGTTAAATTTTCTCTGAAATTAAAACTTTCAAAATCATTATTAGTATTACCACTAAGGTCACGCTCTTCTACCGTAGTTGTTCTTCTGAAGTTTACAAAAGGAATGCCCAGCGTTACGCCATAAAAGAGTTTTTCATTGTTATTCCATGCTACTGCAAAAGCACCTTCATAAACACCACCCCTTGTTTGATAAGAAAAAGATTGATTAAGCGGCATTTGAGAGGCATTGGCATTTGTTTTAATTCTTACCTCCCCGCCTATGGTAGCTGTATCAATAAGGTAAGATTCATAAGCTTGTACTACACCAATAGGTGCAAGATTAAAAATATCCAAAACATTTGAAATACCACTGAATGAAATCTCTTCAAGCCATTTTTCAGAGTATGAACTGCCCACATCTCGGCCTTTGTAGGAAAAATTTGAATTTAAGTTTGCTGTTTGTGTTAGTCCCAAACTTACTGTTACATTCTTTACCCTGTTACTTTGCCATCTGTTACTACTGCTGAAAATAAAACCGATATTACCAATGTTTAAATTGCTTCTGTTGCCTTTAAATGAACTATCTGCATAGCTGTACTTATTTCTGTTCATAAAAAAGCCGGGCGTAAATACAAATTCATTTGTCTTGAATTGTGCTAAACCCGCCGGATTAATAAAAGTGGAGCTAAAGTCGCCACCTAAAGAAATACCTGCATTACCTATAGCCTGGCTGCGTGCAGTACCTATTGGATTTGCCCATGATAATCGGAGTGCGTCACCCGGCTCCTGTGCCTGAACAGCTGATGAAATCATGAGCATCATCAATAAAAATCTGTTGAATATTTGCATGTGAATGAGTTTGGGAAATAAGAATCTCATTTGGTTAATCTAAGGGCAAAACTTTACATGTTACCCTCACAGATATTAAAACAAGTTTCACCAAAAATGGTTTGATTAGTTTCTGCGGCCACCGGTACCACCACTTGAACTTCCGCTTCTGCTGCCACCACTTGAACCGCCGGAAGAACCGCCGTTACCAAATGAGCGACTTCCACCACCAAAGTTAGAACCACCGTCATTAAAACTACGGCTACCGCTGCCGGTATTAAAACTGCGGCCTGAGTTATTGCTGCTGCCACCAAAAAAGTCATTAAAGAAACTGCTGCGTCTGCCGCCATTGTTATTTGAAGCACCACCAAAGTAACGGCTGCCTCCGTTTGTATTGCCGTTAGTGTAACCGCCCTTGCCACCAAAACCTGCTCTTGGGCCAGCGTTTGTATAGTTCTGCACCCCGGGTGAATATCTGATGCCTGTGCTGTTACGAGGTGCACCGGGTCCGGGAATAATAATAGTTGTGCCGGGTACACATATAAAGGGTGAATTCCAGCTATTCCAGCCCCATGGGTTGTTCCATGAATTCCATGAGTTCCAGCCAAGATTCCAGGTGTTCCATCCGTTACCCCAGCCAAAACTGCTCATAGCCCACGGACTGTTCCAGTTGTTCCAGCTATTCCATGTATTAAAACGCATAGATGGATTGATGTATGGACTATTCCAGTAAAAATCATCATCAAAACTGCGGAAACGCTGATCACGGATTTGCTGACGAATTCTCTGGTCTTCCAGATTTTGATCATTAAAACTTGTGCGACCATCCTCATCTCTTCTTGTTTCTACATACGCCTCTGTTTCTCTTGCCGGAGAGTAGTACACATCATCAGGCGTTTGACCTGAACGATAAGTAGCGCAGGAGCTAAAACCTGCAATGGCAATCGCTAAAAGAACAAATCCGTATTTCATGATTTTTAGTTTTAGATGTTTGTAATGTGAAGTTACTACTTTTGCTACTTCAAAAACAATAACTCAAATACTTTAACAAAAAACAAGCCGTTGCCCGATTTTGATTGTGTGGTGGCTGTTAAATTAAATCTAAGATTCAGCAATGGCATCATCGGTTATTACTTCAAGGGAAAAAGATTACAGTCAGTGGTATAATGATTTGATTTTAAAAGGCGAGCTTGCAGATTACTCTGCTGTGCGTGGCTGTATGGTAATTAAACCTTACGGCTATGCGTTATGGGAAAACATGCGTGACCAGCTTGACCGTATGTTTAAAGATACCGGGCATGTGAATGCCTACTTTCCATTGTTTGTACCCAAAAGTTTATTTGAAGCTGAAGAGAAAAATGCCGAGGGGTTTGCCAAAGAGTGTGCGGTGGTTACACACTATCGTTTAAAATCTGATCCTTCCAAAAAAGGAGGGTTAATGGTAGATCCTGAAGCAAAACTGGAAGAAGAATTGGTAGTACGACCTACGAGCGAAGCAATCATCTGGAATACCTATAAAAATTGGATTCAATCTTACAGAGATTTACCATTACTCATTAATCAATGGGCAAATGTGGTGCGTTGGGAAATGCGTACCCGTTTATTTCTTCGCACAGCAGAATTTTTGTGGCAGGAAGGGCATACAGCTCATGCTACCAAAGAAGAAGCCGTGGAAGAAACAGTGAAGATGCTGGATGTATATGCACAGTTTGCTGAAGAGTATATGGCAGTGCCGGTAATAAAAGGGGTAAAAACAGCCAATGAACGATTTGCAGGAGCTGAAGATACTTATTGCATTGAGGCATTAATGCAGGATGGTAAAGCATTACAGGCGGGTACATCACATTTTCTTGGACAGAATTTTGCCAAAGCATTTGATGTAAAATTCAGCAATAAGAATAATGAACTGGAGTATGTATGGGCTACCAGCTGGGGTGTAAGTACAAGATTGATTGGCGGGCTTGTAATGGCGCATAGTGATGATGACGGATTGATTATGCCTCCACGCATTGCACCTTTTCAGGTGGTGATTATACCCATTTACAAAGGCGATGAACAGTTGCAGGCTATTTCAACCAAAGTAAATGAACTTATCAAGGAACTGAAGGCATTAGGCATCAGAGTAAAATATGATAACTCAGATAATGCAAGGCCGGGTTGGAAATTTGCTGAATATGAAATGAAAGGTGTTCCTGTACGTATTGCTATTGGCGGCAGAGATTTGGAAAACAATACGGCAGAAGTAGCAAGACGTGATGAAAAAACCAAGCAAACAATAAGCATGGATGGCTTGGCACAAACTGTTCATCAGTTGCTGGAACACATTCAGCAAAACATGTATAACAAAGCAAAAGCTTACCGTGACAGTCATATTACCAAAGCCGATAGTTGGGATGAGTTTGTAACGATTCTTAATGAAAAAGGAGGTTTTGTTGCCGCACATTGGGATGGTACGGCTGAAACAGAGGAAGCCATTAAAGAGAAAACAAAAGCTACCATTCGCTGCATACCGCTTAATAATGAGCAGGAGCCTGGTGTGTGTATTTTAACAGGAAAGCCATCCACACAAAGAGTTTTGTTTGCGCAGGCGTATTAATTCTCAATGATAAAAAATGTATTTCTGGGTATCTACACAAATACTGTAGATTGGCTGGAGCAGCATCTGCTTCAATGTCCAAGTAAAATGCTGTTGCATATAGATTGCCCCGGCTGCGGATTGCAAAGAGGAATTATTTTGTTGCTCAAAGGAAATTTTGCTGAGAGTTTTAAACTTTATCCTGCAGCAGCACCCATCATGATCCTGTTTGCATATTTAACCTTACATATCATATTCAGGTTTAAAAATGGAGCAAGAAACCTGAAATTTCTTTTTATGTTTTGTGCAGGCATCATTCTGGTACATTATATTTATAAAATAATGAACAACCAGTTATAATGGCAACCATGAATGACAGCCAGCCGAAAGATTTTTTGACACCACAATATCAGGTATTGCCACCTTTGCCCAATGCGAGTGTTTCCCTGATACTCGGAATTCTTTCAATTGTAATTTGTGGTATTGGTTTGGCATTGGGAATAGTGGGTATTGTAATGGCCAATAAGGATATAAAATTATTTAAAGCCACTCCCGGTGTTTACAGTGAATCATCCTATAAAAATACCACAGCGGGTCGTATTTGCTCTATTACAGGAATCATACTTTCTTCATTATTTATTCTGATTTATATTGTTATTTTTATTCTGGCATTTACAGCTAATATTAATGACTTTAAACGATTATAAAAACCAAACCAATTATTAAACATGGAACAATCACAACAACCGCAAGTACAACCACCTCTTCCCAATGCAACCATGATTCTGGTGCTGGGTATTCTTTCCATTGTTGTATGCTTTATTACCGGCATTATTGCACTTATTATGGCAAAAAAAGAAACCGAACTTTACAATGCCAATCCGGGTGTATATTCTGAAGCTTCTTACAGTAATGTAAAAGCAGGTAGAATCTGCGCTATCATCGGATTAATTTTATGGGCAATAGGCATACTGGCTTATGTAGCTATCATTGCCTTTTTTGTGACAGCAGCTTCAGCAAGCGGATTTAATTAAGCTGTTCAGGATCTTAAAATAGTATAGAAGGGTTGATAAATTTTATCAATCCTTTTTTATTTTAGTGCTTCACTAAAAACTAACTGTTATGGAACAAAACGAAACAACGCTTTTTAAGCTCGAGATTGAAGGATCGTCTTCACGCTTTTTATCTGAAACAGCCAAATGGGCTAAATTTTTATCAATTGTAGGATTCATTCTGTGCGGATTGCTGGTAATTCTTGCCTTGTTTATGGGTACTTTGATGGGCACTACGTTTTCACAAATAGAAGGTGCCGGATTACTCGGAGGCGGCATGTCCATTTTTGTGACGCTGTTTTATCTGATTATTGCTGTACTTTATTTCTTCCCCTGTTTGTATTTGTTCCGTTTTTCCAATAAGATGAAAGGTGCTTTAATAGAAAACAATCAGGTTGAAATGACTTCAGCATTTGAGAATCTTAAATCCTGTTTTAAGTTCATGGGTATTATGACGATTGTTATCCTTTCGTTGTATGCGCTGGCTATTCTGTTTGCAGTTATGGGAGCAGCTTTTGCGTAATGAAAACCAAAATGAGATTCAGCCGCATGCATTGTATGCGGCTTTTTTTATTCCTTGGTAGCCAGAAAATTATAATCGGCAATCAACCGTTCAAGGAAGATATCTACTTCAAGATTGGTATCAATCTTTAAAACAGATTTAATACGGTCTGCAATGCGGTGCCCCGTTTCATAACGCTGTGTTTTATACATATCGTTGAGTACCGTTTTAATGGTGTTAATATCACGGTCACTCAGTTTCATAACATCGGGAAACATTACTTCATAATTCTTACTGGTTACTTCCATAAAAATGGTATCGTGTATGGAGCTGTTGATTTTAGTACTTACCACAACTGTATTGGCCGCCAGGTCGCCCAGCCGTTGATTTTGATTGGTAACGGCAATAACAATCACTACAATAATTCCGAATACGCCAACTAAGAAAATCTGCAGCCATACCAGTTCACCGGGCAGTACAAATGAAAATACTAAAGGCCACTCCCATACTCTGAACAGCCAGCGTAACAAATATTGACCAATTGTAGGGTCGCCACCTTCCACATTCATCACCCTAATGCCCATGGCCATTTTACCAAGACTTTGCCCATGAAATAAAATCTCAAAAACCAAATGATAAATAAACAGAGGTACTGTAACAAACAGCACATCAAGCCCGTCAATGGTATCGCTATCTGTTTGTATAAGTGTATGCAGTAGTAACTTCATCAGCCATGAATAAATAACCATCACCATTAAATCCATTAATGAAGCAAACATGCGCTTGTGAAAAGGCGCTATTTCAAAGTCAAGTGCAATATTAAATGGAGTGCTGATAGGAACTGCTGACATAGTTACGTTTAACGTTGTAAAATAAATGAAAGTTTTGATTGAACATGAATTTTTGTTTTCATCATTTGGCAGTAAAAAAATGCCTTGCTTTGATTTTAATTACAAATTACTTGTTATTTTCATTGCTCAATGAGGGAAGCACTTTTTATAAAGAAGAATGCTGAAAAATGGAACGAATACCAGTACCTGCAAACAGAAGACCCTGACCAGGTGGCTGATCGTTTTATTACGTTGATGGACGACTTGTCTTATTCCAAAACCTTTTATCCCCACAGCAAGGTTACCAAGTGGATTAATAGTTTGGCGGTTAGCATTTATCAAACTGTTTATCAAAATAAAAAGCAACGCTATCTTAGACTTATAACTTTTTGGCGTTATGAGTTACCGCTCCTGTTTCGTAAGCACCACACTGTTTTGTTTTATACATTTTTGCTGTTTGCTGTGTTTTGCAGCATTGCTGTATTTTCTGCCATGAAAGATGATGAATTCGTAACCGGCGTTATGGGCAGGGAATACGTGCAAATGACAGAAGATAATATTGAAAAAGGCGATCCCTTTGGTGTGTACCGGAGTGATAACCGGTTTTTAATGTTTGTAGCGCTGGCATTGAACAATATACGTGTGGGATTTATGATGGTTGTGGGTGGATTGCTGGGCGGAGTCATGACCCTGTATCTGTTATTTAAAAATGCCATCATGCTGGGCAGTTTTCAATACTGGTTTTTTTCAAAAGGGCTGGGTTGGCAATCTGTATTGGTTATTTGGGTACATGGTACTTTAGAAATATCAGGAATGATACTGGAATGCTGTGCAGGTTTTATCATCGGAAAAAGTATGCTGTTCCCCGGTACTTACAGCCGCTGGCACTCGTTCAGAAAAGGAGTAAAAGATGCCATGAAAATTTGCATCACCATTATTCCCATTACATTAATGGCAGCTTTTTTAGAAAGTCATATTACTTATCTCAGTTCCAATGCATTTGATAAATCAAGAAATGTTTCCCTGCCACCAGCTGTAAGTATCAGTATTTTGGTGCTTTCTCTTGCGTTCATTGTTTGGTATTTTATTGTTTACCCCATCATTCTTGA
>CAYPBV010000145.1:0-8618 GCA_964409025.1 uncultured Chitinophagaceae bacterium
TTTCATATGTATGGAGTTATTGGCTCAGCAGTGGTAATAGGCATCATCAGTGTATTTCTCATTAAAAAACTGAAAGTAAAATCTTTTGAAGGAGAAGAAATTAAACTGGAGCCTAAAAAATTCAGCAAAGGACAAATCTACGGCGGTTTGATTTTTGGTTTGGGCTGGGCTGTTACAGGCGCCTGCCCGGGACCGTTATTTGCACAGATAGGAACCGGCGCAACAGTTGTACTTGTTACACTGCTCAGTGCCATTGCGGGCACATGGGTGTATGGAAAGTTCAGAACAAAACTTCCGCACTAAATCAACGGAAACTCCAATATGAAACTGAAGAAAACATATTTGGCAATCATCATTGCACTGCTTGCGGTCTTTGCTTTCTCTTGTGAAAGTTGCAGCAGTGATAAAACTGCTGATGTATCTGCAGATTCCGTTTTCAGTAACAGTGTTTGGGTAGGAGCATCGTTTAATCAGATTCCTTATTATTCAAGAGAAGATGGCAAACTCATTTATTACGGTTATGAATTGATTGCACACACATCAAAATATCTTGGTCCCAATGGTTCTGTAATGCAAATAAGTAACGGTATGAATTGCCAGAACTGTCATTTAGATGCAGGCACTAAACCGTGGGGAAATAATTACGGAGCAGTTTATACAACGTATCCAAAATTCAGAGACCGTTCAGGCTCAACAGAAACCATTTACAAACGAGTGAATGATTGTTTTGAAAGAAGTCTCAATGGAAAAGCGCTTGATTCCAATTCAAATGAAATGAAAGCCATTTATGCGTATATCAAATGGCTGGGCGAAGATTTACAAAAAGGAACAAAGCCTAAAGGTAGCGGCATTGTTGAACTGCCTTTTATGAACCGTGCAGCTGATGCTGAAAACGGGAAAATTGTTTATACACAAAAATGCCAAAGCTGCCATGGTACTGATGGACAGGGAATGAAAGACTTTGAAGGAACAATGTATCAATATCCGCCATTATGGGGACAACATAGCTATAACACAGGAGCAGGTTTATTTCGTTTATCACGATTTGCAGGTTATGTAAAAAACAATATGCCGCAGGGTGCAGATTATCATTCACCTCAATTGAGTAATGAAGAAGCATGGGATGTGGCTGCCTTTGTAAACTCACAACCACGTCCTTCTAAAGATTTGAGTAAAGATTGGCCTGATATTTCCAAGAAACCGGTCGACCATCCATTTGGTCCTTATGCAGATTCGTTTAGTGAACAACAACACAAATATGGTCCTTTCGGTCCTATCAAAGAGTTTAAAGAAGCGCAACAGAAAAAGAAAACTGCTTCCAAATAATTTTTAAAACAATTGAATGTCACATCACATCATCCATACTTCTCATTGCAGCTGTAACAGTTGCAATGAAGCGGAACAACCATCTCCCATTGTGCAAAATTCAAGAAGAGATTTTTTTAAAAATGCTTCCATGCTCACCGCAGGTGCATTGATGCCCCCATCATTGGCCAATGCAGTGAGCGGTGATGCGTATCATGAAAATGAAATCTTCAACAACAAAGCAGTAGCTGATGGTAAGGCCAAAGTATTTACACTACTGCATACATCCGATATACATGCACAACTGTACACACATGATGAATTCTTTTTTGAGAATGGGAAACCTGTGTATAAAAAGCGTGGTGGTTTTGCGGTTTTAAAAACGATGCTGAAAACATTGAAAGCGCAGAATCCAAACAATACATTGATCATCGATGGTGGCGATTGTTTTCAGGGCGGCGGTGTTGCGGCTTTAACGGAAGGCAAAGGTATTGTACCCTTGATCAACAATATTGGTTATGATCTCATTCTTCCCGGTAACTGGGAAGTGGTTTATGGAAAACAGGCGATGTGGAAAGACCTGGGTGGATACAACAGTGCCAAGATTTGCGCCAATATGTTTCATGATACAACTGATGAGTTTAAGAATGAACTCATTTTTCCGCCCTATTGGACAAAGATGGTGGCAGGAGTAAAGATTGGTTTTATTGGTTACAATGATCCGTTAACACCCAAACGTCAATCACCTGCCTACAGTTATGGCATCACTTTTACAAAACCGGAAATTAATGTAGCTAAGTATGTAAAAATTCTTCGTGAGTATGAGCAATGTGCCATGGTATTTCTTGTAACACATATGGGATTGGCACAACAGGTTGATCTTGCCAATAAAATAGAAGTTACCGGAGTGGATTATATTCTGGGAGCTGATACACATGAACGTGTACGCAAACCCATACAGGGAAAATTTGCGAAAGTAACGGAACCCGGTGCTTTTGGTTCATTTATAGCACGTTTGGATGTAGTGATTGAAAATGGAAAAATCAAAGATGAGAATTACAGGCTACTGGATGTTGACCCGGTGAAATACAAACCCGATGCTGAAATGGTTGCACTGGTTGAAAAAGTAAGTGCCCCGTACAAAAAAGAACTCAGCAAGGTAATTGGTAAAACTAAAACACCACTTGTAAGATATTATGTGATTGAAAATCCTATGGACAATTTGATCACCGATGCATTGATGTGGAAGTACAAAGATGCCAAGGTTGATATTGTGGTGAGTAATGGTTTCCGTTTTTGTCCGCCATTGATTCCTGATAAAGTAAAAGGATATGCTGAGATCACTAATGATTATTTGTGGAGCATGTTGCCGGTAGATAGCGAAGTGAAGATGGGAGAAGTAACCGGCAAACAGTTGTATGATTGGATGGAAAAGGAACTGCACAATGTGTTTGCCAAAGATCCGGCCAAACGATTTGGTGGATGGGTCGTACGTTTCCAGGGAATGCAGATTAACTTCACAATGAACAATGACCTTGGGAAACGTGTCAACTGGATCAAAGTAAAAGAAAAAGAAGTAAAGCCTGATGATGTATTCACCATGCTGGCCTGTGAAAGGGAAGGTGATCCTGATGATACCTTGTGCCGGATGGAAAAGGTAAAAAGCCCGAGGAAACCCGGTCATACATTGCATAACATTGTGCGGGAATACCTGGCAGTACATCCATTGGTAGCACCAAAGATTGAAGGCAGAGCCATAGCTACGGATGCTCCATCAACTCTCTTATCACAACTGGAAGGTTACGATTATCAATTCATCTAAATCATCAAGCTCATGAAATCATTCGCATTCATCATCATTTTTCTTTTTGTTGCTTTTTTCAATAATTATGCCTCAGCTCAACTAAAAGCTGTTTGGGAACTACCAACAGGTGATACAGCTACACAGGCAGGTGTGTACCGCCAGGTGAACAATGTGCTCAATGCTGCACCTGATACAAAAATTGAACTTGTATTTCATGGTGATGCTGTGTATGCATTGCTTGTTGATACAGGGTATTATAAACAGGAAATTTTAAAACTTCATCAACGGGGAGTTTTATTGGCAGTCTGCAATAACTCTCTTAAAAAAAGAATAATAGATCCTAAAAGCGTAATACCACAGGCATTTGTTGTTCCATCTGCGTTTGTAGAGATCATACGTAAACAGCAGGAAGGGTGGAGTTATATAAAAGGTGGTGATTAATATGAAATGGAAATTATTAATCTTGTTGGTGACGATGCCTTTGTTACTTACCGCACAAGAACACCGTTCAGAACGAACTGATACAACTGCAACAGACAGTTCCATACATTCTCTGAACCAGTTTTTTCAAAAAGGAAAATTCTTTGCGCATGCAAGGAGTTTTGTAATGGCAACTGTTAACAAAGAAGAGTTGAATGATTATGGTGCATGGGGATTAGGTGCAGGCATTGGTTATGAAAGCGCCAAACTTAAAGGCTTTCAATTTGCAGTGAGTGGCTTCTTCATTAACAATACTGCTTCATCTGATCTTACTGAAAGAGATCGGCAAACTCAAACACTCAGCCGCTATGAGCTTTCATTGTTTGATATTACTGATCCCGAAAACAAACATGACTTAGACCGTTTGGAAGAATTGTACTTAAAGTATCATTTCAGGAAATCTGCCATTACCTATGGCAAGCAATACCTCAACACGCCTTACATCAATCAGCAGGATGGCCGTATGCGCCCAACAATGGAAAAAGGATTATGGCTGGAAATGAATGAATTCAAAAATATAAAACTGCAGGCGGGTTGGATTAATGGTATTTCACCACGTTCAACTGTTAAATGGTATAGCGTGGGCAACAGTATTGGTTTATATTCTGTTGGTGTAAATGAAGAAGGTATGCCATCAGCTTTCAAGGGTAAACTTCAAACAAAAGGCATTGCTGTTTTTAATGTACAGTGGCAGCAAAAACAAATCATTAAAGTTCAGTTCTGGAATTATTGGGTTGATAATATTTTCAATACGGCCATGCTCCAATCAGACCTGGTTTTACCTTTCAAACAAAATACCAAAAACCAAATATTAGTTGGTTTACAACTCACCCATCAGAACCGTGTTGGTAATGGCGGAAATGCAGATGTTACAAAAGCGTATGTGCAGCCGGGCTATAAAAGTTTTATCATCAGCTCACGTGCAGGTGTTAAGCTCAATGCAACAACACTTACAGCTAATTATACCCGCATCACATCACATGGCCGTTTTCTTTTTCCAAGAGAGTGGGGCCGTGATCCATTCTATACATTCTTAGTTCGTGAACGTAATGAAGGGTTAGGTGACGTACATGGATTGGTATTTTCGGCACAACATCAACCCAACAATAAAAACTGGCAGGCAATGCTGGCAGCAGGTTGGTATGATGTACCACATACTACCAACTATCAACTCAACAAATACAGCATGCCTTCCTATTATCATCTGGTGGCAGATGTTCGTTATCAATTCAAAGGGTTTTTAAAAGGAACATCCCTGCGGTTGATTTATTTATACAAAGGCAATCTTGAGAAGGACCTGGCGGTAAAACGAAATATCATCAACAAAGTAGAGATGCACCATCTCAATTTTATCATTGACTATTGGTTTGGAAAAGAGTAAAACCATACAACAGGGATTGAAAGAAAACAGGAACCAGTTCATTTTACTGGTGATTGCCAATGCATTTGTTGGTGCTATGGTAGGTTTGGAACGCACTGTGATGCCGGATTATGCGGCAGAACGATTTCATCTGCATTCAACAACGGTACTGCTTACGTTCATAGCTGCTTTTGGATTTACCAAAGCTGTTTTTAATTTGATAACAGGTTATCTGCATCAGCATACTACCCGTAAAAAAGTTTTACTTATTGGCTGGCTGGCAGCATTACCGGTTCCTTTTTTGCTGATGTATGCATCTGAATGGTGGATGGTGATTGCAGCCAATATTTTGTTAGGCGTAAACCAGGGACTTGCGTGGTCATCTACCGTTATTATGAAAGTGGATTTGGTAGGCGCTAAGAACCGTGGGTTGGCCATGGGCATCAATGAATTTGCAGGTTACATTGCCGTTGGCTCTGCCGGATACCTGGCATCTACTATTGCGCATCAATACGGCGCAGGTTTTTATCCGTTTGTGCCGGCTATTATCTTTTCTGTTGTCGGTTTACTCATCAGCTGGCTTTTCATACGGGATACAACACATTTCATTTCAGCAGAACAACAGAGTGGAACACAAACGTACTTTTCATCCTTATGGAAAGAAATAAGCTACAAACATTTTAATATGGGTACTGTAACGGTGAATGGCTTCATCAATAATCTCAACGATGGTGTTATTTGGGGTTTACTGCCCGTATGGTTGCTCATGAATGATTATACATTGGTGCAGGCAGGAGCACTTACTGCTATCTATCCTGCCGTATGGGGCATCAGTCAACTCTTTGCAGGAAAACTGGGAGATGCTTATTGTAAAAAGCAATTGATTACCATTGGCATGTTGATGCAGGCTGCCGGGCTCTTATTGATGGTGATTTCATTGACACATATTTCAGTCATGATAGCCATGGTCCTGCTGGGACTTGGTACAGGATTAGTCTATCCTAATTTTTTAACGGTGATTGCTGAAAACCTGTTGCCTGCACAACGTTCAAAAGGGCTTAGCATGTTTCGTTTCTGGAGGGATATGGGTTATGTGCTGGGTGCCTTGGGCGCCGGCTGGCTGGCCGATTTGCTGAATATCCAGGCCGTATTTGTCATTGTTGCCTTTTTAACTGCATTCGGAGGAATACTGGCACAAATCCGTATGTGCTGTACGTTCAAATTATTCTGGAAAAGTCATTCCTGCATAGAAGCAAATGCTTATTGAACCTGATTTTAATCAATCAATACGTTCCTGACAGTCATTTTGTATGGTGAAAGCACTTATTAGCTTTGAACCATGTTAAAATACTTGTTTCTGTTTATCATGCTGGTTCACGGGTTAATCCATTTCATGGGCTTTGCCAAAGCCTATGGCTATGGTGAAATGAAACAACTTACACAGCCCATTTCAAAACCCACAGGCAGTATATGGATGATAGCAGCCTTTCTTTTTATAACAGCCGCTATTTTGTTCTTGTTGAAAAAAGAAAGCTGGATGTTCATTGCATTGCCTGCAGTTGTGATTTCGCAGGTGCTCATCATTATGGTTTGGAAAGATGCCAAATGGGGAACTGTAGCCAATTTCCTGCTACTGATTGTTGCATTACTATCATTTACCACATGGTGCTTTGAACAACAGTTTAAAGGAGATGTGAAACGGCTTTTGCAGCAAACACCATCTGATGTAAAATTGATTACAGAAAGTGATCTGCAGCACTTACCGCAACCGGTTCAGCAATATCTCCGTTACAGCGGTGTTGTTGGCACACCTTATCTGCATAATATGTATGTAAAGTTCAATGGAGAGATGCGCAGCAGGGGGAAAGACTGGTTTTCATTTACTTCCGAACAGTATAATTTTTTTGATAAACCTTCCCGTTTGTTTTTTATGAAAGGAAAGATGTTTGGTCTTACAGTTCCGGGCTATCACCGTTATGAAAACCAAAAAGCATTGATGCATATCAAACTATTTGGTTTGATTGATGTAGTTAACATCGATGGCCCGGAACTTACAAAAGGCGAAACGGTTACCGTTTTAAATGATATGTGTTTGATGGCGCCGGCCAGTTTGCTCAGTAAACAGATAGCGTGGGAGGCGATAGACAGTTTAAAATCAAAAATAATTTTTACGAATGGAGCTATGAAAGTAAGCGCTGTATTGTATTTCAATGAAAAAGGGCAGTTAATTGATTTCATCAGCAACGACCGGTATGAAACCAATACAAACCAATGGCTGCCTTTTTCAACACCTGTAAGTGATTATCAACCTATCAATGGAATGAATCTTATTGCTTATGGTGAAGCTGTCTGGCATTACAGAGATACTTCTTTCACCTATGGAAAATTCAGTGTAAAGATGATCAAGTACAATGTATCTTTAAGTCAATGAAACCTCTCACACTCATCAAACTCCTTCATACCATCATCTGGTTGTTTTTTAATGTGGTGTTATTTTATTTACTCTACGCTGTTATTATCAATAAAATTGATCATTGGGTTTGGATATGTATAGGGCTTGTTGTATTTGAAATCATCACCCTTCTCATTTTTAAATGGTTTTGTCCGTTAACGGTATGGGCAAGAAAGTACAGTGATTCCACCAAACACAATTTTGATATTTATTTACCCGAATGGCTGGCGAAAAATAATAAGATGCTATATGGAATCCTGTTTACAGTTTCCGTTTTAATCTTGTTTTATCGCCTTTTTACTTCCTGATTTGGAGCCCTTTTTTACGACCACTGATATTTTTGAGCAAAATATATATTGTAAATCAATGATTTGCAAATGCGTCTTTAAAAAGACTTCTCCTTTTCTTTGGTTTATTGAACACATTGCCGCTACCTTTGCGACCCGTTGTGAAAAACGGGAAATTTTTCAAACAAACTCCACGGGATGGCGTGGATCCGTTGCCGCCTAAAGCGAAAGCGGATAAATAAAAACAAAAAACAATGAGTAAACTACATTTCACTACCAAACATGCGAACGAGGCTACCGTGCAGCGTAACTGGTACGTTGTGGACGGCACCAATCAAACCGTAGGTCGTATGTGTTCAAAGATTGCCGCCGTATTGCGTGGCAAAAACAAAGCCTACTACACTCCTCATGTTGATTGCGGCGATTATGTAATTGTAATTAATGCTGATAAAGTTGTTTTCAGCGGTAACAAAACTGATTACAAAGAGTACCACAACTTTAGCGGCTACCCCGGCGGTCAACGAATTGAAATTGCTAAAGATTTAATGCGTCGTCGTCCAGAAGTGGTAATTGAGCGTGCTGTGAAAGGTATGCTTCCTAAAAACCGTCTTGGTCGTAAGATGTACAAAAAGTTATTTGTGTACGCAGGTGCAGAACACAATCAAAAAGCACAACAACCGAAAGAACTGAAGTTCTAATTTCAAATTTTCAAATTTTCAAATTCCTTATAAATGGAAAAGCAAAAAAATGCAGTTGGTCGCCGTAAAGAAGCTATTACCCGTGTGTTTATAAGCAAGGGTAACGGCAGCATTACCGTTAACGACAAAAACTACAAAGAATACTTCAGCCTGGTGTATTTACAAAATCAGGTAGAAGCTCCTTTAAAGAGCGTAGATGGTTTAGATACTGTCTCTTATACACATCTGACGC
>CAYPBV010000146.1:0-8596 GCA_964409025.1 uncultured Chitinophagaceae bacterium
GTATTTTTCTGCTTCTCCATAGAATCCTCTGTTGATAAACAAAAAGTGGTAATTCTGGAATATTACACCCAATTGATACCCCATTTTTTTACTCTTTGCAAAAGCTATAGCTGCACGATAAGCCTTTGCAGACTCCATTGTATCAATACCTTCATAGTTTACAGCCAGCCGCATTAAACTTAGTACCCGTACAGAATCGGGCAAATCTGTCGCCAGTTGTTTTTTAAGACTGTCAATTATCGGAGCTTGTGCAAAAAGAGCACTATGAATAAAAAACAATAACGGTATAAGCAGCTTTTTTTTCATCTAGTTAAAATAACTATTATTTGTTGCAGTACAAATAAAACAGGTACTTAAGAATTTCAGCATCCCTTTTTCAAGTGATTTTTTCAGGCTTTTTGAAATATCCATTTTTTAAGGGATGGTTCTATCCTGCTTTTCAAAACATATTTGTACTGAAAAATTTTTTGACATGAAAAGAATTACATGCATTTTCATCAGTTCGCTCATTACACTTGGAGCTTTTTCGCAACTGCAGTCACCTGTTAAAAAAGAAAAAACACCTGTACGCACAAATAGTACAGTAACGGCAACTGCAATACTTCCGTCAGAAAAAAACATTCCGGTTCCACAGTTGCCGGATTTAAAAATCGTTTCGTTGGATGTAAAACTGTATAACAGCAGTGCAACCGATAGTACCCGGCGTTACCTGATCATTAATTATACGCTGAAGAATGAAGGCACTGTTGATGTTAAACTTTTTGATGTAAAGTTACAGGGGTTTATTACTTCAGCTTTAGAGCATACAAATGGAGCCGGAGGAGGATATATGCCTGCATCACTTAAACTGTCTGACATATTAAAACCCGGCGCTACCTATAATGGTTCCTTTCAAACCGGAGCAAAAGATATCGTACTGCCGTATGCCAAATTTTACAGATTGTTTGCTGACTACGGAAATTCGATTAAGGAAATAAATGAGAATAACAATGCTGCAGCTGCTGTAATTATGATACAGTAAGCCCACATAGGTTTTATCACAACAATTCTTGTATATGCGACTCTATTTTATACTGCTGCACTTATTTCTGCTTTTTCAAGTAGTGGAAGCACAACAACCCAAAAAACCTGCCAGGCCGCAGGAAAAACCTCCCACCCAAAAGGAGATGGATGAAATGGTGAAGGAAATGGAGAACATGTTAAAAAACATGACACCGGAAGAAAAGAAGATGTATGATAGTATGGGTTTTCAACTGCCCAACATGAAGAAGATGCCAAAGATGACGGATAAACAATTAGCCGATGCTGCATTGGAAGAAGGCCAATTACTACCCGCCAAAAAAACTGCATTGATTAATGCATTGCCAAAAACAATATTTACTGATGCACAACTTACCGGCTACATTAAAAAAATAAACAGTTCCCTGGTTACCGGTATTTCTGCCGAATCAAAAAAAATGGGGGATGCGGTTTTGGATCAATATAAAAACGATGCACATTATGGTGCCATGGTAGCAGCAGCGGCCAATGGTATGTGGTTACTCGGGTTTAAAGAACCGGCTGTCTATTTAATGGGAAAGGCGATTGAACTATTACCAAACGCTGATAACTATAACAATTTTGCTGCATATTTAACTATGAGTGGTGCTGCACATATTGCAATACCTGTTTTGGAAAAACTAAACAGCATTCACAAAAAAAATTCTACCATTTACAATAACCTTGGACATGCCTGGCTGGAGCTGGGTGATGAAATGAAAGGCGAAAAATATATTGATAGTGCCATTCTTCGCTACCCCGGGCACCCGCAGGCTAATTTTACAAAAGCACTGCTGCTTGAAAAAAAAGGTAAAATAAATGAGGCTGTCGCTGCGGTAAAACGTTCATTAAAACACAGTGTAACAAAAAGAAAGATTGAAAAATTAAAAGAACTGGAAGGGAAAAACGTAAGACCAGAGAACTTTCGTTTTCCTAAAACATATTTCTCTGCCACTTTTAACCCTTCATTATACATTGTAAATATGCCACGGAATTATGCTACAAGTGCCGGGGGTGAAACTGAGAAGGAATGGATCGATTTCAGAAAAGAGATGGCAGCCGAATTGAAGGCGATAACAGATGCCATTCAAAAAAACAAATCAATTGTTGAAGATGAAGTAAAAAAAATCCAATCGGCAGCAAAAAATATGGGTGGTTTACCTCCCCTCTCACCCCATTATATCAGGGCAATTGCTACCTATGGCAAAAACCCACCATCACATGTACAATTCGCATCATCAAGAACAGAGCAGATGGAGGATCAGTCTTACCTGAAAGAATGGGCAATGGTAAAAGCCGAATTTGAAAAAGAAATGAAAAAGGCTGAAGATTATATAAACAACTTACCCAATGGAAGCCCCTTATTGCTGAACAGATGCCCTTATGTAAAACCAATAGTTGATAAATATATACTGCGTATTAATACACTTAATATGATGTACAATGAGCGTAAAATGCGCCTTTGGGTAACTGAAGCCTATCACCTGTATGACTACTATATGAGTATTTCAATGACACCTGCACTTGCCCAGGATGCGATACTGGGATTGAAAAAAAGACTTGTTTCTAACCTGCTACTACTCAAACATGAATCATACCCGATGGAAGACTGTGTAAACGATGCAGTAAAAGAAAATCCCTATAAAAAAAGGAAGTTATCAGATTTTGATGAAATAACATGTGCTACCACTTCAACTTTATATGTACCGCTTACAGGACATATCACTATACATTGTAATCAAATGTTTGTTGTTTTCAATCCCAAGCTACTACCTGTAAAATTTTCATTCACATCAAAATACTACGGTAACAAAGAAGTAATAACAGATGCATCTGTAGGTATTACCATAAAAGCAACAGATTTGAATATTGGCGGGCACTTTGATAAGGATGGAAATTTTGTAAAAGGAAATGTAAGTCTTGGCAAAACAATTAAAGGGGTCACCGTTTCAATTACGGGTGAATTTGATGCAAACGGATTTACCAAAGGAAGTGCTGAGTTAGGTATTAAAGGCGAAATGAATTTATTACCCAAATCCATTACAGATGTGGCTCCTGTTGAACTGGGCATGAAAGGTGAATTAGGTGCCGGTATTGAAATAAGTAAAGAGGGTATTGAAGATTGGTACGTAAAAGAAAATACAGAAATAGAGATGGGCGCATCGGTAGCTGCAGATGTTGATAAAAACGCCAAAGATGCCATCAACTACACAAATGAAATTGTAAAAGAAGTTACAAAAGATATGGGTTTAGAAAAAAAAGACAAGGCAGGTAAACCAATTGAAGTTAAAATTCCTGAACCAAAATTATCAACCGGTGCCTCCATCAGTGCCGATAACCGGTGGAGTGTAAACAGCGGTTATGCAGTTGAAAGAAGCAGTCAATTTTCATGGTTAAAAAATTAAGAAGATGAACAAACGAATCTTACAACTTGTTGTTGCCACCCTTTTTGTACATCTATCCCCTTTTACTTTGAGGGCACAATTCAAATATGAAGAATATCAACAAATGTATCTCGGCTGGATAAAAATCTATAATTACAAAGGGGCTTTAAAACCAGTAACGGTTGATAATAAAACCTATTCAAAGGCACAGTTATCCATTATTGATTCATTTGGCAACTGGATGCAGGCCAGTTATACACCAAAAGGCTCACTGGGTGATTTGATTAAGTTTGTAAGTCCCAAAAAGGGAGAGCACAACAGCAATCAATACAATATGGCATTACCTCACAGCTACGGTATAAGAGCTGTGAGCTATGTTTATCTCAAAAAAGTAAATGATAAATTTATACCTGAAAATGCTCTTGGAATGCATTGGAGCATTTGCGCTAATGAAATACCTCTGAACTATCGTCTAATTGGCCTGTGTACCGACAAAGCAACTTATTTTACGCTGCCATCTTACAAATTAGAACACAGCAATGAAAAACAGGATTTCGAACTGTTTCGTGTGCCTGCCACTTCATCCGCTTCAAAATACATTCACACAGTTATTCCAAAAGAAGGACAATGGCTGCGAAACAACATGGTTATCCTCAGCAAAAACAATGTTTCACCTTTTGTACATGTTACAATTGGCGAAGTTTTAGACCATGTTGAAAATGCACTATCTTTTTCTATGGAAGAAGAACTGAAAGATATTCGAAATAATAATATCGGAAGAACACAGGAAATAATGATACAATCTGACAATGTGAAAAAAAGATACGAAAAGGGAAAAGCAACCTTTTTGATCATTAAAGAACGTTATAAAAACAGAAGAAACGAATTAGCTTACACAAAGAACACCAGCCTGATAGGTGATCTTGAAAACGGTTACGACTTTCTTTCTGGTGAGAAATTAGATGGAAGTAATGGGAACATTCACTTCTTAAACCCTGTACTGAAACTAAAACCTGACTTTGAAAAACTGTGCAAAACCGATAAACCTCAATGGATTATTATTAAATGGTGGGGAGGCGAAATGCATAATGAAGTGTATAAACATATGCATGAATCCATCATCAACAATGTTGATTTTGATTATGTCTATAATTTCTTTTTTGACCCTGAAAAAATAAAAGACAAACAATACAAACCCTTACGCTCACCTGTGTATGAAGCAAAGGTTGTAACAACAGAGAAATCAGCAATGGCAAAAAAAACAGAAACTGACCCATCTGTATTTTACTTTGAAGATTATTCAACCACAGCGAAAGGTCAAACACCAGTTGGCTGGACTTCTACTTTAAACGCTCTATCAAGAAAAGCAATCATCAAAACTCCGGAAGGTGAAACCGGTAACTGGGTTGAAATTAACGGGCAAACGATTCATGTAAATGAACTTGGGAAAAATTTACCGCTCAATTTTACCATGAGTTTTGATGCCTGTGTTCGCAAAGATTTTCAATGGGGTGTGCCCGGTCTTGAGTTTTTTTTAACAGGCAGGAGAATAACAAAATACAGTTATGAACACGAACTGATGCTGAAAATAAGACCCGGTTTTAGTGGTAGAGATGGATGGGCAAATATGCACATTAAAAATTCTGTAAAAAATCATTTTCCCTCTGAAGTTGCTATACAAGGTTTCTCAAATGACAAACCATTAAATAAAGTAAGAGTAGTGATAACTAAGAAGGGAACGCAACTTACAATATGGGTCAACAACTTAAAAATCTTTGATATAGCAGAAGCTGTACCTGCAAGTACAGCATACTCCCATTTTTATTTTATCAATAGTAGGGCTGGCTGGCCTGTTGAAGAGTTTTACATCAGCAATATCACAATCAAAAAAGAAGAATAATTCCCTTTTTAAAGGGATAAGAATACCTGGTTTTCAGAAATACATTTGAAAAAATAATTTTATGCGCCTTACTAATTTGTTATTGTTCTGCTTACTTACTGCATTGGCTACATTCAGTTCAACTTTTGCACAATCAAAAGTGATGGAAACAAAGCAATCATATGTAACAGGGTTGACATTACCGGACGGAAGCAAACAGGATAAACGCCTGCTTTATGTAAGTGCTGCCAAAGCTGTGCTGGAAATGGTAAGCATAAAAAGAGGTGTCTCCATAAAAAATACAGAAGTGCTTTCCCTGCCTCCTGTTACAGCTAACAATTTCAACATAGAATTATTAAAAAATCATTTACAGCAAAACGGTTGGACGATTACACCTGTTGTTGGTGAGCCCGAGTACTTATGGCTGGAACAAAACGGAAAGACTGTGCTGGTATATCTTTCCAATGATAAAAAACAAACCAACATCTATTTTGGTGAGGCAAGTAATACTCCGGTTGTTCAACCCATATATACCGGAAATACACAGCAAACCACACAACCTGTACAACAACAAACTACACAACAGGAACAAACACTACCACAAAAGCCTGTATATTCTCCGGCTCATCCAGCTGCTACAGGCTATCAATTCACCTCTACTAACTTTGATGACGGCTGGACAAGCATTGAAACAACAGATTGGGTGGAAGTTTCAAAACGGGGAATTAAAATTTTAATTCACTATCCCCACCAAACAGTAGATGAGTACACTTCTGTTAAGTTAGACGGCGACTACAGAGCATGGAATACATTAGTTGCACCCCGCTATTCGAACATCAGCAATTTTCTGGAAAGAGGCATACAGGATTATCAATCTATTACTTTTCTTACAGCAGATGCGATGGATGCATCCGGGAAACAAGTTCATGTTGTATTATTTAAAAAGAGTTACGATACCGGTGTTGGCCGTTATATGGAAATAGTAGCGGATGATAAACAAACCTTTGAACGTGAGTTTGGAAGTAATTACATCAACCGTTCAGATTGGAGTTATATGGATCAAATCAAATCATGGGATAAACTGGCTGCCATGCAATGGCGCAATAAATTTGCAGTGGGCCCCAATGATTTAAATGGCAAATGGAACAGCAGCTCCTATGCATCACTCAGCTATTACTATGTAAACGGTGGTGGATTTGCCGGTGCTACAGCTACATCCATTGCTGATGAATTTGTATTTGCAGGTAACGGTACCTATCAAAGCGATCATGCAGGAGCTTCCGGTGTGGTGGGTAATCAAAAGTTTTCAAGAGAGGTATATAAAGGGTCAGTTACAGTTACAGACTGGAGTATAACACTCACTAATCGTTTTCAAAATCAAACAGAAACATACAACATCTATTTTGAAGCTGTTAGAGGCGGCCGTTTGCTGATCATGACTGACAGACGGGGAACAACACTCACACTTGCAAAGGCAAAAGAATAAACTGCCATTGATTTTAGAATTTAAAAGCGACTACTACAGTCGCTTTTTTTGTGAGCTATTCTGCCTAACTTCACCATATAATTACATCTCAAACATCCTTGATTTATGATCACTGTTCTTCACCCCTGGCATGGCGCTCATTATGGCCCTAAAGCCCCCGAACGTGTTAAAGCATTAATTGAAATTTCACAAGGCAGCCGCAGTAAATATGAGATTGATAAAGACACCGGGTTGTTACGCCTCGACCGTGTCATTTATTCATCGTTCATGTACCCGGTGAATTATGGATTCATTCCACAAACACTGGGGCAGGATGGCGATCCATTGGATATTCTTGTTTTATGCTCACAGGCCATTCAACCACTTTGTTTGGTTGAAGCAACCGTCATCGGCAATATGCAAATGATTGACCAGGGCGAGCATGATGATAAAATCATTGCCGTAGCCAGCAACGACCCCATGGTAAAACACATTAAAGATGTGAGCGAAATGCCCGAACATTTTTTCAATGAACTGAAACAATATTTTGAGCAATACAAAGTACTGGAGAATAAAGTAGTAGAGATTGATAAGTTTCAAAGCAAAGAAGAAGCGTTTGTGATTATTAAAGAAGCGATTACATTTTATAAAGAGAAATTTAACAAGTAAAGTCCACGGTCCACAGACGATAGTCCACAGAAAATCTCAAATAACAAATTCAACATTCACAAGTACAATGACCAAACAAATGGATACACAAACAATCATTACGCTGCTCCTCATTGGGCTGGCGGCGGGCATCCTGAGCGGACTGGTGGGTGTGGGCGGTGGAATTGTTATGGTGCCGGCATTGGTATTTTTTCTGCATTATACACAGCATCAGGCACAGGGCACATCTTTAGGTGTGATTATGATGCCTGTAGTATTACTGGCGTTTTTACAGTATTACAAAATGGGGCAGCAAACCGGCAATACCATTCAATGGCAGGCGATACTCACAATTGCTGCCGCCTTTATCATTGGCGGATTGATTGGCGGAAAGCTGGCCGTAAATGTAAACCAGCAGGTGTTGAAAAAAGTGTTTGCACTGGTGTTATTTTATACGGCTTTTAAGATGATGGGATGGGATAAATGGCTGATGGAATTGTTACGCAATAAAACAGCATAAGCTTTTTAAATCACCTGTTAACTATCTGATTAAATTTCGACTCTATAAAAAATGAAACAATCAATTCCTGTTTACAATATCACAAACCTTGCAGGAGAAAACATATCAGGAGTTGATATTTTTTATACTGAACATCAAATCTCTAACCCCGGATTATCAATTAACATCCCCTACCGAAGCAACTATTTTGGCATAGGATTATGTGTAGCCGGTAAAGCAACATTAAAAGCCAACCTTGAAAGCTATAGTATAGAAAAAAACTGTATAATCAGCATGTCACCACCTGTGATCAAGCAGTGGATGAATATGTCTGCCGACTATAAAACATTAGCTGTTTTCTTCACGAAGGATTTTTTTATCAAGAACAATACAAACAGAAATTACCCCGAAAGCTTTCCTTTTTTTGAGCCAAATGCAAAACACGTTTCAGCTTTTAATCCGGAACAGGCAACTGTTATCAAAACATTACTGGAAAACATACAGTCAAAATTAAACGACCTGCACCCTTACCGATATGAAATTGCAAGAAGTTATATTGAAATTTTACTTTTTGAAATTGCAGCTGTTTATAACCAGGAAAATTTTAGTTCTTCCTATAAACAAACCAGGAGCGAACAGTTAAGTTTTGAATTCAAGAAATTAGTTTGTATACATTTTGCCAG
>CAYPBV010000147.1:0-8547 GCA_964409025.1 uncultured Chitinophagaceae bacterium
GCGTATAGTGTATTCTGCATCCGGTTCCATTTATATACAAAGTGAACGGGTCATGAATAATGAAGAAGGTGAGAAGAAAATTTATTTTGCTGATGGCAAATTGGAAAAACATGAATTTTATCTGAATGATAATCTGCATGGTGTACGAAAAATCTACTTTGACAATGGAAATCTTGGTGCCGAAGAAAAATGGTATAACGGAGACTTACATGGTGAGTCAAAATATTTTGACATGAATGGTAAATTGATAGAAGTACATTCCTACTATTACGGAATACTTCAAAAAGTTGAAAAGAAATAAAAGTATTATGAAAAAAATCACCGCCTTTTTTTTAACGGTATGTATAATTACAGATAGTACAGCCATTGCACAAAGTTTAGAGGAGTTGCAAAAGCAATTCAACGGGTATATGGCTGTTTTTACTACTCATGGAAAAAATATTGAACTTCGGTTTTCTAAAGGTACATTGGCAGCAGATATTACTGAACAAAAGGAATTGCTGGTACTTGATGAAAAAGCAAACGGACTGTTTAACAGGCAAACTGTGTATTACGGTCAGTTTGATCAGTTAAAAAAATTAGAAGCATATACTAAAGCTGTAACTCCTGATGGTGTTAAGAAAATTCAGGTAGAGAATTTTAAAACCCAGAGTTCACGTTCCAGCGGTGTATTTTATGATGATGTTAAAGAAGTAAACTTTGACTTTCCGATGGTGGGTAAGGGCTCTTCCTGCTATATGCGTGCTGAGCATTATTTAAATGATATTCACTTTATGCCGCCATTGTATTTCTTTTCCTATTTACCGGTTCAGAAATTCAGTTATTCAATTACAGTTCCTGCGGGAGTGGAACTGGGGTATATCATAAAAAATAATAATAATCAAAATATTAAGGTCAATAGCTATAAAAAAGGAAAAACAAATTACTGGGAGTTTACGGCAGAAAATATTTTACCCAATACTTTTTACTCCGATGCGCCGTCAGCAACTTACTATATGCCACATGTATTGCTATATATTGCATCATACAGGGATAGTGATGGTAAAGAACAAAGAGTTTTCTCATCCCTTAAAGATTTATATACATGGAATTATAATTTTTTACAGAATGTAAATCAGGGAAAATCTGAGGCGTTACAAAAGCTTGTTGATAGTTTAATACAGGGTGTTACCTCAAAAGTGGAAAAGGCCAGGCGAATGTATCAATGGGTTCAGGATCATATTAAGTATGTAGCTTTTGAAGAAGGTTTGGAAGGATTCATTCCAAGAGAGGCAGCAGATGTTTATTACAAACGTTATGGCGATTGTAAAGATATGAGCAGCATTCTTACTGTTATGCTCAAACTGGCTGACATTGATGCATATTACACGTGGATAGGCACCCGCAGCATCCCCTATAAATATAATGAAGTCTTTTTGCCTTTAACAGATAATCATATGATCTGCACTGCTTACATTGATGGTAAATGGTTTTTTATCGATGGCACAGATCCTAACTGTATTTTCGGCTTCCCTAGTGCGTTTATTCAGGGTAAAGAAGCATTGGTTGCTATAAGCAAATCTGAATATCAAATACTGAATGTACCTGAAGTACATGAAGAGCAAAATTTAGTGGTAGACAGTACATTTATAACCATAGCCGATGAAGGTATTACCGGCAGAAGCAGTGTTTATTACCATGGATATTTTGGAACTGATCTCATGAATGATTTACAAATGCGTAAAGGAAAAGATGAAAAAGATTATATACGCTATAAAATGGGTAAAGCCAGTAATAAATTTTTACTGGGCGATTACTCTATACAAAAAATTTCACCTCAGGAAAGACTCATAAATGTAAAAGCAGAATTTGAGGTGCCGGGTTATGGTAAAAAAATAGGAGATGAGTATTATATTAATATGAATCTTGAAAAATTCTTTACAACACAAATCATAGATACATCTAAACGGAAGGTATCAGTTGAAACCGGGTATAAATACACCATAAGGCAATATACAATACTTGAAATACCGGAAGTTTTCAATATCAGCTATCAACCTAAAGATTTTATGTACAATGATGAATTGATAGAAGTTAATATTCGCTATCAAAAAAGCAAAAGCAATATCATTGTTTTACAGGAGATAAAACAGAAAGTCCTTTATCTGCAACCTGAGTCCTTTCCAAAGTGGAATATGGCATTACAGAAACTTTTAGGTTATTATAAAGAACAACTGGTACTTACAAAAAAATAAATTCATATAATCAGTTCATAATGAAAAGTTTCACCACACTATTTATACTGCTGTTTTCAGCAGGTATCTGTTCCGCTCAAAACCCATATACAACTGAACTGCCATGGCCGGAAAAAATTACACTTAACAAAGTGCCGGATAAATATGCAGATGCCTCAGCTGTGTGTATAATGGATGTACGTAAAATTGAATACATATTTGAAGGCAAGGAGTTATTTGTTTACTATCGTTATTACAAACGAATTCGGGTACAGGATGATAAAGGCATTGAGCGGTACAATAAGATTTATGTGCCTGTGTACCGTAATGCCGAAATGAGAGATCTAAAAGCCCGTACCATATTACCTTCAGGAAAAATGCTTACGCTTCCATCTGAAAAAATCAAAGAAGTAGATGAAGAAGGCACACGTTATAAACTGTTTGCCATGGAAGGGGTGGAAAAAGGAAGTGAAGTGGAATATACTTACACTCTGAAAAAATATCCGGTATTTTACGGAAGTGAAATTTTTCAAAGCTCTTTAACGCCCACCATTAAAGCTGAGTTTACACTCATTGTACCATCGCACCTGCAGTTTAAAGCAAAAGGCTTCAACGGATTTGAAGTGAGTAACGATACACTGGTAAATCAAAATCGCTACATTACCGGCAGCAGCAGTATGATAAACGAAATAGAAGATGAAAAATATGCTGTTATAAAGCCTTATATACAGCGGGTTGATTTTAAACTTGGATATAATCTAAGTAATAACAGTAGTGTTGAATTATTTACATGGAAAGAATTTTCTAAAAATGTATATAGCAATTTCAGTACGCTCACTGAAAAAGAGGATAAGGCATTAAAATCTTTCATTAAACAGTTAAATCTGCCAGGCAGTGCAGGTGAAGAAGAAAAAATTAAACTGGTTGAAGATCAGATTAAAAAGAGCTTTAACATTAATGATGAACTGGTTACTGAGGAAAGTATGAATGTTAAAAGTATGATTGAATCTAAAAACCTTACCAATGACGGGGCATTGCGTTTAATGCTTTGTATTTATGAATCCATTGGGGTTGCCTGTAATATTGCTTTCCCCTCAGTAAGAAACGAAATTCCCCTTGAAGAAGATTTAGCTGTTTGGAACAGGGTTGAAAATTCATTGCTTTATTTTCCTAAAACCGGAAAGTATCTGAGTCCATCATCAGCAACACTTCGCTATCCATATTTCCCTGAATATTGGGCAGGTACCAGAGGACTTTTCTTAAAAACTACTAAGATTGGCGATATGAAAACAGCAGTGGGAGTATTTAATGATATAGAAATGATTCCTTTTGAGCAGCACGCTATAAATATGGAAGTGGAAGTAAAGTTTGATGAAGCATCAGATTCTCTTCTTGTTAAAAGTAAGCAGATACTATTAGGTTATGGCGCCGCTCCTTACCGGCCTATTTACAATTACCTTACACCTGAAAAGCAAAAAGAAGCAACAATTGATATTATTAAAAATGTGGCGGGGAGTGAACATATAACAGATATCAAATTAGAAAATACTGCTTTTACCGATGTATACGAAAATAAACCACTTATTATAAGCGGCACTATAACTTCCGGCGAGTTAGTTGAAAATGCCGGAAATAAACTTTTATTCAAAGTGGGTGAACTCATAGGTACGCAGGAGCAAATGTATCAGGAAAAGCCCAGGCAGCTACCTGTAGAATTGGGCTATCCTCATGTACTCAACCGAAAAATAGTTGTGCATATTCCGGATGGATATAACGTTAAGAATCCGGATGATCTTAGTATGGACGTTCAATATAAAAAAGATAATGAAATAACGTTTGGATTCCTGAGCAAGTACACGCAAAGTGGAAATACTATCACGGTTGAAGTATTTGAAACCTACAGAGAGTTACGTTATCCGTTAAGTGAGTTTGAAAACTTTAAAAAAGTAATTAACGCTGCTGCCGATTTTAATAAAATTGTTTTGGTGCTTGAAAAGAAATAACAATGCCGGGTATCCCACAACAAAAAACCCGGCATAGCCGGGTTTTTATTTAGAGATCTGTTATTAAGCTTTATACTGGGGAATCAACCCGTTGGCCAATTCTACCATCTTTTTAATTCCATCTTCAGGCAATGCACCTTTCTTGAAATCTGCTAATACATCAGGAAGTTTGGTTTCCATTTCATGTAAGAAATGCTCTTCAAAATCTTTGATGCGCTTTACGGGCACTGCATTAAGCAAGCCGTTTGTACCGAGGTAAATGATAGCAATCTGTTTTTCTACAGAGAATGGAGTGTATTGAGCCTGTTTCAGAATTTCCACGTTACGGCCACCCTTATCAATTACCGCTTTGGTAGCAGCATCCAGATCACCACCAAACTTAGAGAAAGCTTCCATTTCACGATAAAGTGCCTGATCCAGTTTCAATGTACCGGCTACTTTCTTCATTGATTTAATTTGAGCGTTACCACCCACACGGCTCACTGAGATACCTACGTTAATAGCCGGACGTATACCGGAAAGGAACAAGTTACTTTCCAGGAAGATCTGACCATCCGTAATCGAAATTACGTTGGTAGGAATGTATGCAGATACGTCACCGGCCTGTGTTTCAATAATTGGTAACGCTGTTAATGAACCACCACCTTTCACGAGATGCTTGATGCTGTCAGGCACATCGTTCATGTTCTTAGCTACATTATCATCACCGATAACTTTAGCAGCTCTTTCCAACAAACGGCTGTGTAAGTAGAATACATCACCCGGATATGCTTCACGACCCGGAGGACGTTTCAGCAACAATGATACTTCACGATAAGCTACCGCCTGCTTTGACAAATCATCATAAATAATCAATGCAGGGCGACCGGTATCACGGAAGAATTCACCAATAGCAGCACCGGCATATGGAGCGTAGAACTGCTGAGGAGCAGGATCGCTTGCTGATGCGGCAACAATGGTTGTATATTTCATGGCTCCATTATCTTCCAGTGTTTTCATTACACCGGCTATAGTAGATGCTTTTTGACCAATAGCTACATAAATACAGTATACAGGTTTTCCTGCATCATAAAATTCTTTCTGATTGATGATGGTATCAACAGCAATGGCTGTTTTACCTGTTTGGCGGTCACCAATGATCAACTCACGCTGCCCACGGCCAATAGGAATCATGGCATCAATGGCTTTGATACCGGTTTGTAAAGGTTCTTTTACCGGCTCACGGTAAATTACACCGGGCGCTTTACGCTCCAGCGGCATTTCATATAACTCTCCGGTAAGGGGGCCTTTGCCATCAATGGGTTCACCCAGCACGTTAATTACACGGCCACTCATTCCTTCACCTACTTTGATGGAGGCAATTTGTCCTGTACGGCGTACTTTAGAACCTTCTTTGATATCCCTGCCTTCACCCATCATTACCACACCTACATTGTCTTCTTCCAGGTTTAATGCAATGGCACGAACACCGTTTTCAAATTCTACAAGTTCACCATAACGTACATTGTTCAAACCGTATACACGGGCAATACCATCACCCACTTGCAATACGGTTCCCACTTCTTCCAAATCAGCACCAACGTTAAAATTGCTTAACTGCTGGCGAAGTATTGCTGAAATCTCATCCGGTTTAATATCTGGCATAACGCTTTATTTTACCCCCATCCCCTGAAAGGGAGTGAAGGAAGTTTACAATTTTATATTAACGAATATTTTGAACGTATACATTTTTCTGAAACTGCTTTTGAATATCTCTCAAATCACGTGCAATGCTGGCATCAATCAGATTTCCTTTGTATTCTAACTGAAAACCTCCGATAATGCTTTCTTTTACTTCAGTTTCCAGTTCTACATTGGCCAGGCCTGCATCTGCTTTTACTTTAGCTGCTATGCTTGCTTTTAACTCTTCACTTACAGGATTGGCAGTGGTAAGCTTTACACGATGAATATCTTTGATTTCATTGTACTGGTCAACAAAAGCAGCTGCTATTTCAGAAAGATTGGCTTCACGGTTCTTTTTAACCAGCAACTGCAAAAATGCATTGGTTAAAGCGCTGATATTTTTACTTACCACTTCTGTGAGCACTTTTTCTTTTACTTCATTACGAATAACAGGGCTGCGCAATACATTAGAAAACTCTTTGCTTTGTTTGCACAGGTCTTTTAAATACTTCATATCAGCATACGCAGCTTCCAATTGATTTTGCTCCTGAGCCAAAACAATCAATGATTTTGCGTATCTGCCTGCAAGTCGGGGATTCTGCATAATTTTTATGGTTAAAGGTTTAGGGTGTAAGGTATAAGGCGGGCATTGCATTCCCTTTACCTTATACCTTTTGCCTTCTACCTTAATTCAACTTAACTTCTTTCGCCAATGTATTAATGTAAGCTTCCTGCTCATTCTTATTGCTGAGCTCACGACGCAATACTTTTTCGCTTACTTCAATTACAAGGTTACCTACCTGATTTTTCAAATCAGTGATAGCCGCCATCTTCTGCTGATTGATAGCAGCCTGTGCATCGGTAATAATTTTATTCGCTTCTACTTTTGCCTGTTCTTTTGCTTCGTTTACAATTTTGTCTCTTGTTTCACGTGCTTCTTTCAGCAACTGTGCTCTTTCTTCACGTGCTTTTGCAAGCAGGGCTTCATTTTCATTTTTCAACTGTGCCATTTCAGCTTTTACTTTTTCAGCAGTTTCCAATGCCTGAGCAATGCCCTGCTCTCTTTCATGCAATCCTTTAATAATTGCAGGCCATGCGTATTTACGCAAAATGAAAAACACCACTAAAAATGCTATTAGAGTCCAGAATAAGAGACCAAACGCAGGAGTAAGTAAACCCATGATTTTTCTATTTTAATTCGTTCATTTTTTTTAAGTACTGCATCCGCCGCCCTGTGCATTGGATGCAGTAAAAAGTTCGAATGGTTATAAGGGTCCAAAGGTTTAAGGGTTGATAGTTGATATAAAAAATTTTCAACCTTTTCAACCTTTCAACTTTTTAAACCTTACAGTACCATTGCAAGGAAGCCCACGATAATAGCAAACAGAGCAGCACCTTCTACGAGGGCCGCAGTCAAAATCATGTTTGCACGGATATCGTTAGAAGCTTCCGGCTGGCGGGCAATTGATTCCAATGCGCCTTTACCAATCTGTCCGATACCGATACCGGCACCTACAGCTGCTAAACCTGCACCTACTGCACCACCTGCATTTGCTACTTCCGCTAATAAAGTAAAATCCATGTTTGTGATTTTATGTTGTGAAAAAATAAAAAACGCTTAATGATGTGCTGCCCCTTCTCCATGCCCGTGGTCACCTTCCATTGCCTGACTTATGAATACTGCTGTAAGCATGGTAAAGATGAATGCCTGAAGAAATGCAACTAATATTTCAATGAAATAAATGAAAATGGTGAATGGGATAGAGATAACGGTAGAACCGATACCGAAGCCTTGTCCTAATTTTTCGGTGAATACAAAAATCAATGAAATCAAACATATGATGATGATGTGACCCGCCACCATGTTAGCGAAGAGACGAATAATCAATGCACCGGGTTTAATGAGCACTGCACTCAACAATTCTACCGGAACAAGGATGAACTTTACACCCAAAGGAACTCCCGGCGGATTGAAGATATGACCCCAATAATGCCTGTTTGAACTGAACAGGATTACAATAAATGCAATTAAACCAAGGATAACAGTAAATGCGATATTACCTGTTACATTGGCTGAGCCGGGAATTAATCCGAAAATGTTATTGATAAGAATAAAGAAAAATACCGTTAAGAGGAAAGGAAGATATTTGGGCGCTTTTGCACCAAGGTTGGGAACAGCTACTTCATCACGCACAAAGGTGATGATGGGCTCAAAAAAGTTTTGCTTGCCTTTAGGGGCTGTTTTTACACCCTGGCCTTTACTGTAAGAACCGGCGATACTTACCATAATCCAAACCAGCAATACCAGTGCAATAATCATTTGCACAATATTGCGGGTGAGCGAAAAATCATATACAGGGGAGCCATCCACAGATACAATCTTTTCACCAATCTCTTCTTTTACAAGCTTATAACCTTCATGTTCAGCATGTCCGTGTTCAAACTTTGAGGACATGAACACCGACAAACCGTTTTTGGGTGAATAAAGAATTACGGGAAGAGGGAAACCTACGGGATGACCATTCCAGTCAAAAAAATGGAAGTCATGACCATCCATGATATGGCCAAAAATCACCTCTTTGGCATCAAAACCTTCTTTTTTGGCAGCATGTTCGCCCTCATGTGCGGCAGGCTCGTGACCTTCCTGATCATGTTGAGCTAAAACAGTA
>CAYPBV010000148.1:0-8515 GCA_964409025.1 uncultured Chitinophagaceae bacterium
CACCTGCTGTATTTACCAATGCATTAAGCAAAGGCCAATCTGCAACTGCATCACTTCCATCGAGCATGGCTTCTGTTTCCCTGTTAGGACTTGCCACACTTCCTGTATCTAAATGATCTCTGCCAATAACAATGGGAGCTTTTACTTTTCCTGTGCGAACCAACTCATTAAACGCAAGCCCTGCTTTTTCCCTTTCGCCCTGCCCCAGCCAGCATATGCGTGCAGGCAGGCCCTGAAACGCAATTTTTTCTTTTGCCATTTTCATCCAGCGCAGCATGCCTTTATTGTGGGGAAACATATTCATAATCACTTCATCAGTTACAGCAATATCAGCTGCATCACCGCTCAACGCCGCCCAGCGAAACGGACCTTTGCCTTCGCAAAACAACGGACGGATATATGCAGGCACAAAGCCAGGAAATGCAAATGGATCATGTGCAGTGGAACGTATGGATTTAAGTTCAACATCCTTGAGCAATGCGTTCTCTTCAAACTCTTTTGCTCTTGCACGGATATTGTTTCCATAGTCAAATGTAATAGCTCCTTTATCCATGAGCAGGAGCATGAGTTGCACATGTGTGTACATGCTTTCATAACTATGTGTAAGATATTCGTCTGGATTTTTCTGCCGCAAAATAGTTGCCTGTTCATTGGTAAGTGTATGCGGTATATAGCCAATCAATGGATCATGTGCACTTGTTTGATCCGATAATGTATCAGGAATAATGTTACGCTCAATCAGTTTATGTAATAAGTTTACTGCATTGCATACTACGCCAATGCTTTTTGCTATACCTTCAGCTTTATACCTTACCGCCCTGTCTATTGCCTCATCTAAGTCAAAAAATTTTTCATCTAAATATTTAGTTTCAATTCGTTTATCAATACGCCATTCTTCAACTTCGGCTATCAATGCCACCCCTTCATTCATGGTTATAGCCAATGGCTGTGCACCACCCATACCACCAAGCCCTGCACTTACATTGAGAGTACCTTTTAATGTGCCACCAAAATGTTTATCAGCCGCCGCTGCGTAAGTTTCATAAGTGCCCTGCACAATTCCCTGTGAACCGATATAGATCCAACTGCCGGCCGTCATTTGCCCGTACATCATTAGCCCTTTTTGTTCCAGCTCTTCAAAATGTTTCCAGTTAGCCCAGTTAGGTACTAATTGTGAATTACTGATGAGTACTCTCGGTGCATCTTTATGTGTTTTTAAAATGCCAACAGGCTTACCGCTTTGTATCAATAACGATTCATCATTCTCCACCACTTTTAAAGCATTTATAATGTTATCCAGTGCTTCAAAATTGCGTGCAGCTTTACCCCTTCCTCCATATACAATTAATTCATCAGGTCGCTCTGCAACCTCAGGGTTTAAGTTATTAAGAAGCATACGCAATGCCGCTTCCTGTATCCATCCTTTACATTGAAGTTGAGAACCTGTGGGCGTTTTATATTTTACAGGATCATACTTGCGGGAAATAGTTGACATGTGCAATCGTTTTAATGAAACCAAAGGTAAGATTATGTACGCAGGTATATAAACCAGGTAGATGAACAGGAAGCAGAGGTTAAACCGTAGTAACAATTGCATTACTTGCCAATCTCGTTAAAATCCTTAATTTGCAGCATGTTTTTACAAAAACATATTTCTACAAATCATATGCTGCCTTATTTCCTCAATTTAATTGCAGCAGGAGAAGGTAGTCTGCCGGATTACTGATACCATTGTTGAAACCTACCGTTGCCGTACAGCATCTGTACAAGTATTAAAGCTATGCTGTTACTATATGAAGCATAGATAAAACTGAACAGAAGTGAAAGCTTCAAATCAACTATTAATTACAAGAAAAGTATTTTATATGTCAGATAATAAATTTTATGTTGAAAATGAATTGGGCAGATTAAGAAAATTAATTATTCATAGCCCTGATGGAGGCATTGGTAAAATTATACCCGGAACTTTTGCCGATAATTTGTATGATGATATAGTTCACCTGCAAAGCATGCAAAAAGAATACAACCATTATGTAAAACTGTTACTCTATTTTCTTGACCGTGAAAAGATTGAATATATCAAAAACTATCAGGCTACAGCAGATGACGATAAAAAAGCCTGGTGTTTCATACCGGGCAAAAAGGAATATTTTAACAGCGATAAAGTGCTTGATACACAGCAATTATTGGGCGAGATGATAAAGGATGAACGGGTAAAACTGAGACTGATTGCAGCCATCTGCTCATATGAAGAAAGCAGTTTTGCCATACAACAAAAATTAGAAACAATTACAGATGCTGCTTTATTTGCGAAAGTATTAATAACAGGTATATTTCCGGCTGAAGAAAACGGTACAAATGAAGATATGTTCATCTTTCCGCCTATACCCAACTTTATTTTTACACGGGATATTGGTATTGTTGTAAAAGATCATATTCTCTTAAGCCGGATGGCTACTGCAGCACGCAGAAGAGAATCCCTGCTTACAAAATTTTTATCACTTTATTTTCTGTTTAGAGACGAGCCTCAAAAAGTGATGGAGATTATTGAAGAGAGTGATTTCTTTTTGTATGAAGAAGAAGAGCGTAAACACCGCATCATAAGCATTGAAGGAGGTGATGTAATGATGATTCATCCCAAACATTTTGTTATTGGCTGCAGTATTCGCACCTCATCCAGTGCTATTAATGAAATTATACATACCCTGTTCAGCAAAGCGGAATTGGGCATTGAGAAAATATCAGTTGTAAAAATACCCAAGAACCGTGCACAAATGCATATTGATACCATCTTTACACAGGTAAGAAGGGATACCTGGGTACTGTATGGCCGTTTTAGTGAACGTATTTTGCGTGCTGAACACAACAGCAGACACAGCTATGTTAACCGCTTATCGCATGCACCCCGCCAGCTTGAAATGGAACAGGTTGAAATACTGCAATTTTACAAGCCTGCAGATGTTCCTTACATAAAAACACATGATTATTCTGTTACTGAAAAACTGCCCGGCTTAGAATCGTTACTCAGAGAAATAAGTGAAAAAGATTTTGGTATAAAACCAGAAGATGTTAAAGTTATATACAGCGGCGGCAATGTATTTCCGCATGATGAGCGGGAGCAATGGACAGACAGTTGCAATGTAGTAGCGTTAAAAGAAGGTGTAGTTATAGGATATGACCGTAATGATAAAACCGCTGACGCATTCAGAGCTTATGGCTTTAATGTAACAACCACAACAGAATTATTTGAGCAATTTGAAACCGGTGTAAATCCTGAAAGCATTGAAAATACGCTCATTCTGTTACCAAGTGCCGAACTATCAAGAGCAAGAGGCGGTAGTCATTGCATGAGCATGCCACTGTTAAGAGACAAACTGTAAAACAGAACAGATTAAATCTCAGATTTGTAATTAGTAAACGGAACTATCCATTTCAAATAAAGCAAAAACTTCCTAATTTTTTTGAACTATGAATTCTCTCAAACAAACTACTTCGCATATTTTAATGATTAAGCCCGTGGCCTTTGACTTTAATGCTCAAACCGCAGTAAACAATGCTTTTCAGCAACAGGGAAATAATGAAGGCGCACAGCAAAAAGCCGAAGCTGAGTTTAACAACTTTGTACAGAAATTAATTGATGCAGAAGTTGATGTAACTGTAATACAGGACACACCTGTACCACATACACCAGACAGCATTTTTCCCAACAATTGGATTAGCTTTCACTGGGATGGAAGTTTGATTTTGTATCCAATGTATGCTGAAAACAGAAGAGCAGAACGTAAAGCGCATGTGGTAGCAGCAATTGCATCCAAATTTGAAATCAGTAACCGCATTGATTTCAGCTATGAAGAAGCGAATCATAAATTTCTTGAAGGTACAGGAAGTTTAGTGCTTGACAGACAGAATAAAATTGCCTATGGCTGTATTTCACCAAGAACCAATAAAGATCTGTTTGAAAAATGGTGTAATCAAATGGGGTATCATGGATGCAGTTTTTACAGTGTAGATGAAAGCGGAGGCGAAATTTATCATACAAATGTTATGATGTGTGTAGCAGAACAATATGTCGTTATTTGTCTGGACAGCATCAGAAATACAGATGAACGAAACAGCGTGATAGAAATGATAACCAGGAGCGGAAAAGAAATTATTGAAATTAATTACAATCAAATGAACCGGTTTGCCGGCAACATGCTGCAGGTGGAAAACAAAGAAGGCAGGCAACTATTGATTATGAGTGCACAGGCATTTCATTCCTTAACACCACAACAGGTAAATAAATTAGAGAGCTACAACTCTATTATTTATTCTGATCTTACAACCATAGAAACCAATGGCGGTGGCAGCGCCCGTTGTATGATGGCGGAAGTATTTTTAAAAGCAAAATAAAAAGAGCTTAATTATTTTTATTAAGCGTTGCCCTCTTTTCCGTTGTTATTTGGCTAAGAAGAGCTTGAAGTTTTTTCTCAGCAGTTCCAAGTTGTTTTTCTGTTAATTTCCATGCTTTGGAAAATTCCTGTTTAACCAATGGGTCAGAGTGCAGAAAAAACTCTTCATGAATCAGCCACTGGCGCATATCCTGTGCATCATGCCATTTGCCAATCACTTCCTGTAAAACATCAAGTTTTTGTAATTGTGACACCGGCAGCAGGCGCAGTTGATGTTTTTTATCCAGCCATTGATAAGTATAAATCAATTGTTTGATTTGCTTTCTAAACTCATGCCACCCGTCACTACTTATTTGAGGAGCTTTTGCATACATTGATTCCTTTAATAAAACTGCAAATTCAAATACCTGTTCCTGTTTTACATCTGCACTATAATGGAGGAGATATTTTACAGTACGGGAAAGCTCCTTGGATAAAACTTTTGCCTGTTGTTGAAACATAATTATCAGTCCGGGCAATTGTTTTATTGATTTAGAAGATTGTATAAGATTGTTATAGAAATGATAATGTAAATAAAGGTTGTGCAGCTGTAATTGCCGTAATACACCTGCATCAGCAAAAAATGGTTTCAGAAATTTTTTATACTGCTTCTGCGCTTTTTTATGCAAACCAACTTCCTGCAGGCATCTGTAAATTGCTTTGATTTTTTTTAAACTAACCCGTAACTGATGCAGGGCTTCAACATCAGCATCAGTTGCAAACCGCATTAACTCACTTTGAGCAGTATTTTCATACTTATTAAGATATTCAATCAGCGTTTTCAAAACAAAATGTTACAAACCATATTTTTATAAAGTTAAAAAATCATGTTTTAGCTCCAAACATTATTTTTGCCTTATGAAAGTGAGTGGCTTTACATTTGTAAGGAATGCTGTAAAATATGATTACCCTATTGTTGAATCTATCCGCTCATTATTGCCGCTGGTGGATGAATACATCGTATGCGCAGGCAATAGTGAAGACGCCACACTTGAACTTATTGAAAGCATTAATTCATCAAAAATAAAAATTATACACTCCGTTTGGGATGACAGTTTACGGGAAGGCGGCAAAGTGCTGGCTGTTGAAACAGATAAAGCAAAAGCTGCTGTTTCGCCGGAGAGCGACTGGCTCTTTTACTTACAGGGAGATGAATGTATTCATGAAAAAGATTATGATGCCATCATAAATGCAATGCACACTTACAGACATGATAAACGTGTTGATGGGTTGCTGTTTAAATATGTTCACTTCTACGGAAGTTACAAATATATTGGCGACAGCAGAAGGTGGTATAACAATGAAATTAGAGTTATAAGAAATTTGCCCGAAATAAAAAGCTGGAAAGATGCACAGGGCTTTCGTAAAAATGAACAAAAACTAAGAGTTAAACGTGCAAATGCTTCAATATATCATTATGGCTGGGTAAAAAAACCGCAATTACAAACTGCTAAACAGATGGACTTTGGAAAACTATGGACATCAGATGATGAAGCGATTGAAAAACACAAACAATATCTCCAATCGCTTAAAGACGGTTTTATGTATGCACAGGAAGCAGACAGCCTGAAATTATTTAAAGAAACCCATCCGCAATCAATGCTCCAACGCATTAAAAATGAAGACTGGGAGTTTGAATTTGATGTAACTCAAAAAAAATTCAGGGATACCAAAAATAAAATCCTGTATTACATAGAAAAGTCAACAGGCTTTCGCTTATTTGAATACAAAAATTACAAATTGATTTGAACACTCACAAGTGTAATACGCTGCGAATACCTTCCTCTAATTTAACCGGTACATAACCTAACTCCTTTACTGCCTTTGTAATAATAAACCCGGTTTTCAAAGGGCGTTTTGCAGGTTCTTTAAATGTTGCAGCAGTAACAGGTGTAATCAATGCAGTATCCTTATTCATAAATTGAGCAATCATAATGGCAAGTTGATAAGGTGTGCACATATCTTTACCGGAAATATGATAAATTCCCTTTGCATGTTTCATTACTATTAAAACAATTCCTTTAGCTACATCTTCCACAAAAGTAGGTGTACGTTGCTGATCGTTTACTACTTTAATTGCTTCATCAGCTTCCAGTTTTTCTTTTACCCACAGTACAAAATTAGCTCTGCCGCCGGGCACTTTATCGCCATATACCAAAACTGTACGTACAATTGCCCAATGCAAACCGCTCATCTCTACAATTTCTTCAGCCAGTAATTTGCTTTCCCCGTAATCATTAATAGGATTGGGACTTGCATGTTCATCATAAGGCCCTTCTGTTCCATCAAACACAAAATCAGTACTCACATAAATAAAATAGGATTTTGCTTTTTGTGCGCCTTTCACCAGTACACGTGTAGCACCCACATTTGTTTTCCAGCAAGCAGTTTTATCGGCTGCACAATCATTGGGCTGGCTCATTGCTGCAGTATGAATAATGATATGGGGTGAAATTTTTTCAACCAGCGCCTGTGCTTTTTTAAAATCTGTAAGATCAACTGCATGATAGGTTACACCGTTACCTGTACCATAAGGCAGGCGGCTTATTCCCTTTCCTGTGGCATGAATGGTGAACTTGCCCTCCTCCACCAACTGGCGGATGAGGTGCTGACCAATGAGACCATTGGCACCGGTAACAAGTACTTTCATTTCTTCATTTTTATTGTTTAGCCATATTTCAGATTCATAAAAACAGACGGAGGCCATTTTGAACCTCTTTTGTGCTGCTTACGAATACTTGATTTACACAAAGTAAAGCTTTATGAGAAAGCAACAACTAAAATCTATCCACGAGTAAAAGCCTGCAAAGTTGCAGGGCTTTTTGAATCATTTCATTTCCATTCCCATATTATACATCACGAAACTCCACATATCCACAGCCTCTTCAATTTGCTTGCTTGTGGGTTTACCTGCACCATGACCTGCTTTTGTTTCTATCCTGATAAGCACAGGGTTATCTCCACAATGAGCTTCCTGCATACGTGCTGCAAACTTAAAACTATGAGCCGGCACCACACGGTCATCATGATCAGCAGTAGTAACTAAAGTAGCAGGATAAGCAGTTCCATCTTTAAAGTTATGCAAGGGTGAATATTTAATGAGAAACTTAAAATGTTCTGCGCTGTCACTCCTTCCGTATTCTGAAGCCCAAGCCCAACCCACAGTAAATAAATGATAACGCAGCATATCCATTACACCTACAGCAGGTAAGGCTACTCTAAATAGATCCGGGCGCTGTGTCATACAGGCACCTACAAGTAAACCCCCATTGCTGCCACCCCGTATGGCAATCTTTCCTTTGTTGGTATAATTATTAGCAATTAAATATTCAGCGGCCCCAATAAAATCATCAAATACATTTTGTTTATTTGCCAGCATGCCTGCTTTATGCCAGGCTTCTCCATACTCATTGCCGCCACGCAGGTTTACAACCACATAAATTCCTCCCTGTTCCATCCAGTATGCATTACTGATGCTGAAACGGGGAGTTTCAGCTGCATTAAAACCTCCATAACCATAGAGAAGCACCGGATTATTACCATTCAGCTTCATACCTTTTTTGTAAGTAAGGAACATGGGCACTTTAGTTCCGTCCTTGCTTGTAAAGAATACCTGCTTTGTTTCATAATCTTCATTTTTAAATTTTGTTTCCGTTTTTGTAAACAAGGTTGATACTCCTGTTACAATATTGTAACGATAAACAGTAGGGGGTGCATTAAATGAAGTAAAAACATAAAAAAACTCTTTATCTTTTTTCTTTCCTGTAAATCCTCCTACACTGCCGATGCCGGGTAATTGTATTTCACGTACCAGTTTGCCATCATAAGTATATTGATACACTTTAGTGTTTGCATCTTTTAAATACAAACAAAACATGTAACCTCCACCTGTAGTTACTGTTTGCAGCACTTCCTTTCGTTCAGGAATAATCAACTTCCAGTTTTTTGAATCCGGATTTTCAGGATCAATCAAAACCACTTTATAGTTTGGTGCTCCATCATTGGTTTGAAGCAATAATTTATTACCAAAATTATCTATCACATTATTCTCCTTTGAAAAACCGGGAGTAAGCATTGTAAAAACT
>CAYPBV010000149.1:0-8506 GCA_964409025.1 uncultured Chitinophagaceae bacterium
CAACTAATAGCAACAGATTTACTGCCGCTTGAAAAAGAATTACTGATTGAGCTGGAAAGTTTCCCTGCAACCATTGAACAGGCCTGTAAAGAACATGACCCATCACACATTGCAAACTACGTTTATAATTTAGCCAAAACGTATAACTCATTTTATACTGAACACTCAGTTATAAATGCTGAGAGCGCAGAGAAAAAACAGCTTCGTTTACTGATTTGTGAATTTACTGCCGGCATAATTGCAAGAAGCATGTATTTACTGGGAATTAAGGTACCTGAACGTATGTAATGGATAAAACACAACACCTTATAATACAAAGTGTGGCCTTGTAGTCTAATCAATATTTAACCTCACGCCCACTACTGCTCTCCTGCCCATCATGGGTGCATAGTTATAAGATGGGTCAAACGTATAACCATTGGGATTGTTTAGTGCGTCATTCACTGTTCTGTCAAAAGGGTCAAAAGGACGCATGATGGGGTCACGGGGTAAAAAATTGAAAACATTTTGAACGCCAACCATCAACTCCCATTGTTGTAGTATCCTTTTTGTGAACTGAAGATTAATTAAACAATACAAGGGTGAATACTCAGGGCGGTAATCAGCAGGCAATACAGGCAAACGCATAGGGCCCTGTGTCCTGCCTGTTATATCAACGGTTAGCCGTAACGGTTTTACAGTATAACCAATACCATAATTCGCTGTAAAGTTGGGTGCAAAAACCTGTTGTTCTTTTTCTTTGCTTTCATTTACAAAATGCACATTCATAAATGTTACACCGGCGTTGATGCGCAATCCTTTACTGTTATTATAATCAAGAGCTGAGGAAATACCTTTTGAAATAGCATAACCTTTTAAGTTATCATAGATAATCAAATTGGCATCTGTAAAATAATCTGCAATAATTCTGTTAGTGAAATAAGTATAGAAACCATTTACATCTATTGATAACAAGCCCTTTGCAATATGATAATGCGACGACCAGTTAAGATTGGTATTCCAGCTACGCTCCGGTCTTAATTCGTTTCGGATAATAACACGTCGTGCACCGGTAAGAGCAGCATGATCTTCAGTAAATAAGTTCACAACACGAAAACCATTGCCACCGGATAAACGCAGTGTGTGATTTTCTGCTGCTTTATACTTCACACTTAAGCGGGGCGCAGCAACAGCACCCTGCAGATTATTATACTCATATCGTAACCCGGTGAGGATGGTAAATGTTTCATTGAACTTCCATTCATCCTGCACAAACATTCCGATATTGGTATTTACCGAGGGACGATTGCTTCCATTGTCATTTTCAGTTGCAGGAGTTTGATCATCATACCAATTTAATCGAAACGGTACACCAATCATTAAATGGTGATTGTTAAGTACTTTATCCCAACGCAGTTGTGCAAATCCTACTTGTTGTTTAGCCAGATAAAACATATTGCCATAATAAGAATCCTGGTGATGATAATTGTATGAATATTCAGCCAGCAATGTTTCAGACCCAATTTTTAACCCATAATTCCCCAGCAATTCCAAACGGTTGGTATAAATACTTTCGCCATATACTTCGTCACCACCACGTTTGTGTTTGTTCCATTGCAGTTCACCACCCCAGCGGTCTTCATATACATAACGCCACGCAAGAGTAGCGGGTAAATTACTACTGCGTTTAAAATTCCATTTATTAAATAAAGAAATTCTGTTTTGCAAACTCGCATCTGTGAAGTTATCATTGTTTACATCCCATTTAGCATTGAATGCAAAATGGTTAATACCTAAAAGTGTATTTGCAGTTTTAAATGACAGATTTGCTGTTATGTCAGAATTTAACTCACCATACGTGGAGGCAGTATGGGCAAAGCCCACTTGATTTTTTGATGCAGGATCTTTAGTAATGATATTAATTAACCCGGCTACTGCCTCATTGCCATACAAAGTAGAAGCAGGCCCTTTTACCACTTCTACACGCTTGATAACAGAATTGGGAATACCCATAAAACCATATACTGATGACAGCGAACTTACAATAGGCATACCATCAATCAACACCATGGTATAAGGGCCATCAAGTCCATTAATTTGAATAGCGCCGGTATTGCATACGTTACAGGTAATTTGCGGCTGCACACCATTAACCATACTCAAGGCATCAAACAGATTATTTGTAGCCGTGCGTTTAAAAAATCGTGCAGGATAACTTTCTACAGGTATGGGGCTTGCACTTTTTGTAATGCTGCGTAAAGTACCACTCACTACAATTTCCTGCATTTGTTTATCTGAAGGCTCCAGACGTATTTCAATAAAATTCCTGGCAGCGCTGATACTTGTAATTGCTGCTTTATAACTGATAGCAGAAATTTCTATTGTAACAGAATCTGAAGTTGCATGTATATGAAACTGACCCCGCTCATCTGTAACTGTGCTTGCTGTAGTGTTCAACTTTACTGTTGCACCAGCAACTGCTTCTTCAGTAAATCTGTTCACCACTCGCCCTTTGATAACACGATGCTGCGCCTGCACACCAAACGAAAGTGCCAGTAGCATACTCATTATTACCACAACATGGTTCATTTATTTTAGACTTGTCTAAATTTTTATTTAGACAAATATAGAAAATATTTGAGCAGGGCAATAATTATTTTTGAGGGAATATACCACGCAGCCACAAAGCAACCAGCAGCGCAACGATAGCGGCCGGAACAAAAACATAAAGTGGTGAGCCATATACCCACACAATACCGGCTACCGTACTGGCTGTTAATGCAGCTACACTTTGAAGTCCGGTATAAAAACCGATGGCTGATGCATTTTCGGCAGCAGGCGCCAAAGTACTAATCCAGGCTTTGGCCACACCTTCAGTAGCAGCAGCATACAATCCGTAACCTGCAAAAAACAGTATAAACAAAGGCATTGAATGTGCGAATGCAAAACCGGTATAGGCAATTGCATAAAAAAATAATCCGCTTATAAAAACTGTTTTCTTACCAACTTTGTCTGCCAATTTCCCCAGTGGATAAGCAGCTAATGCGTAAACAAGATTATAGAAAATATATGTACCGATGACTGCAATATCTGCTATACCTGCTTCTTTCATTTTCAGCAGCAGAAATACATCGGAACTGTTAATGACTGCAAATAAAATAAGTGCAGTAATTAACTTTTTATACAGAATTGGGGATTGCTTCCAGTAAGTAAATGTTTCATGAAAAGCAGGAACTGCTTTTTTTATGACAGTTGATTTGCGCTCCCTGAGTAATAAGGTAGTGAGTACAGCCAGTATACCGGGAATAAATGCAAGTAGAAACAGGGCTTTATAATTACCCGGATAAAAATAAAGAAACAACAATGCAATCAATGGACCAAGTACAGCACCAAACGTGTCCATCATACGGTGAAAACCAAAAACCGAGGCTTTATTTGATTCAGTACTTTCTGCATTAAGCATGGCATCACGTGGTGCCGTGCGCATGCCTTTACCGGTACGGTCAATAAATCGTGATGTAAAAATCCACCACCACTGTGTACTTACTGCCAGCATTGGCTTTGACAATGCACTCAGCAAATAACCCAATTGCACAAAAGGTAATCGTTTGTTGACAGCATCGCTCCAGCGGCCAAAATAACTTTTACCCAATCCCGCAACAGCTTCAGTACAACCTTCCAATACACCAATAAAAACGATGGAATAACCAACCGTTTTTAAATACACCGGCATCACGGGATACAACATTTCACCTGCCATGTCAGTAAACAGGCTAACCAGTGATATAAACCAAACAGTTCTTGAAATAAAATGCTTAGGCATGTATGGTAAAGCTACAACAAGCCTTTAGTATTACCTGCAGCAATTCTTTTTTTGAAACAACGAAAGAAAAAATAATAAAACCTTTTTCATTACTTAAATGCATTTAAGAAATAATACTCCAAACTTAAGAACACAGAGCGGTCTGCCATACGATGTGCAGTACCTTGTAATTGAAAACGGCCACCCATATTCACTCTTGCTTTACTGTTAAATATGAATTGTAAAGAAGGAGCAATATCCAAAAAACCAACATCGATATCAGTATTCTTCTGACCCAGAAATTCGCAATACAAATTAAGATTGGTTTGCTTGATGCTTTTATAACTGAAAGGAAACAGCAGGTAACCCATGGAAAGATTATACTGAACCGCTTCATTACTAAAGCCCCTGAAAAATTCAATTTTATTTATCCGCTCCAGTTGACGTACATACGATACACCACCTGATACGGCAAACTTATTCACCAGTTGTGTGCCCACAATACCTATTTGAAAGCCGCTGTTATCACCATCCAGATTTAATTCCTGATACACTAAAGGATTATTACTCCATGACCCCTGTGCATAAACTGCTGCACGGAAATGCTGATGCGGTGCATCATTACTGTAAAACCGGTACTTGGTATAAAGTCTTGCACTTTCAAAACTCATATTATTTTGAAAAAACATATTGGACAAACTCAAACCACCTGCCACCATTAAATTTTTTGTGAGGCCCGCCTGCACTTCAGGCGATATACGAAACTCCCGTTGATTGTTATGATAAGAAACCATGCTCTTACCGCTAAGCTTTGCAACAATGGCTTTTCCGGGAATATTAGAGGCCGGCTGTGTAAATACATACAATTCCTGTGCATGCAAAAAACTGCATGCAAAAAAAAGGATAATAACAGATAATAAACGAAGCATAAAAAGTAAGGTACGCCTGAGCGTACCTTTAATTTAGATAGTTACAATAAATACACGTGCCGCCGCATCCACACCAATGTTTTTACCTGCAGCACCTGCTTTTTCAGTTTTTAAAATTTCACTTTTGCTCAGAGCAGAAAACTTTTTCGCATCTTTCAAGGGTATAAAAAATTTATTGATTATTTGTATGCGCTGTTCTCCATTGAGCACCTGCTCTTTTATACCCACAAAATGAAATACCTGACCTCCCAATTGAACCAGTGCATCATTTTTTATACTGGCATCCCTGAAATCTGCTACTACTGTGAGCATACCCACACTAAAACCTGCACTCTCCACTTTTTTACGAATCACATCAAAATCAATCGTAGCACCTTCTTTAAATTTCAAATCGTAGCTTGTATTTTTTAAATCTACGTCTACCGCTTCAATAAAAGGAATTGTTTTGAGTGATTTAGTAATAGAGTTGCTGCACATGGCACAGGTGAGGCCTAATGCCTGTAACCTTGCACTCTTAAACTGTGCACTGGCACTGAATGTAACCAAAGCGAAAAGAAATCCGAATATCAATTTCATTGTTTCTTTTGTTTGAATTTTTTAGTAGAAGTTGCGGCGGCTTGGCCGCCGCAACTATGGTTGTCTTAATGATGACTGCATGTGCCTTTATCATCTTTGCAGCAATCCTTTTTTGCAGTAGCATCTGTTTTGCAGCAGTTACCGTCTTTTTCACATTTCATATCACCGCAGCAACCATCTTTTTTTGCACACTTACCATTTGCACAGCAATCAGATTTGCCTTCCATTTTTTTGAAGCATTCTTTACCACCCATACATTTTCCATCTTTCATGCAGCAGGCAGCAACTTCTTTTGAACCCTTATCGCCTTTTTCAGTTTTTACATCAGTTGCTGCCATTTTGCGATCATACTTGCAGCAATCATGCAAACCATCATAGGCAGCATCAGGCGCTGTGTATTTTACATTATCATAACCGGCATTGGCAATACCTTTCTGAATTTTATCATCATTGGTTTTATTAGCTGCATACTTTACTGTAAGCAATTTGCTTTCAATATCCCAATTAGCATAGGTAGCGCCACTTGTTTTAGCTGCACCTTCAATGGTTGTTTTACACATACCACAGTTGCCCCATACTTTAAAAGTGGAAGTTTTAACTGCAGGTTTTTTGGCAGTTGCTTTTACCTGTGCGTTGCTCATGCCAGCAACTAAAAAAAGGCATGCAACTAAAATTTGTAATGTTTTCATTATAATAATTTTTATTTTTTGAATTTACTTTTTTGATAAGAGCTGTTGTATTTGCATCATTATTTGTTGCGTCACACTCTTAAAGTTACGTTTCTTTTTTCACCATAACTTTACAATTAGCTATTGAGTAAACATTGTAATAAGGGTGTGCTGTGCAACGGGCTTTTCCTTTTTAGGGTAACAGGAAGGAGTCTAAATTCTGAAAACATTAATTGCCATATACACTTTATTAAGTGTGGGCAAGGGGGGAGAAAAATAATCTAAAACCGGTGTAATGCAATTACCTTGCTCCATTTCATTAAAAGAAACCGGAGTAACTGGCACCTGCATCGCTACACTGTGAAGAAGTTCGGGAAGTTTTGTGTTTTGCTGGCTATCGGTAAGTTTTATGAACTGTGTCTCATCGCCGCAGCAATGGTTTTCAGTTTTGTTCATACCGCATTTCCCACATTCACCATCGCTATGGTCTTTTTCATTTCCAAAGCTTACGGAGGAAATTTTACCCATACAATAATGAATATTCATAGCCAGTCCGCTGCTCACGGAGAGGTAAAACGTTGCCAAAACCAGTATGAATAATTTCTTAAACACCGTACAAAGGTAAGTTCTGCAGGGGTAACAAACAATACCCAAACAGCTGATCTTAGTTAACAAAACCCCAATAGATACCAAAACGAATAAATAAACCGGGCATAGGAAAGGCAGGTGCGGCTAAATTGTTATTAAAAAAGCCAAAACCGGGGCTCACCTGCACCGTATTCAGGTTTTCAGCACGTACAAACCAGTACATACTGCGTATGCGGAAATGAAGAAAAGCCGCTACATCAGGAAGGTTGCGGATGGTGGTATCGTTTTGTAAATAAAATTGACCCAGCACAGGCGAATAGCCATCCGCCTTAAATGCTGTATGATACCTTACTTCAACACCCGTACTTAAGTTGAGATTTTTAAAAAAACGTCCTTCATATGCAATTCTGTTTCTGGTAAATACCAAAGGCAGATTTACAGGTGCATTTGGTGTGGCCTGCTGCAAATACACCTCAGCATACCAGTTCCATTTTTTATTCAACCGAAATTTCTTTTGCGCATTTACCTGAAGCACATTAAACAAGGTACTCTCCTGCTCAGCCTGTGTTAAATTTTTAAAATAAATATAATTGCCTGCCAAAAAATAGTTGGCACCCACACTCAATTGCTGCTGCGGTAAATCATATTGAGCGCCGGCTACGATGGTATTCTCTTTATTAAAATCAGTATTGCCAATGTTGAACTTTTTAAAATTGCTTCGATCATCATGAATAAAAGAAGGTGTGCGGCTCACGTTGGCAAAGTTGAGTGTAAGAAATCCCAATTTATTTCCAATTTGCCGGCGTAAAGAAGCGTTTACCTGATAATCACCAATGTATGGGCCGGCAGAAAAAAATGTTCCTGCCAGTTCCATATCCCATTTTTTATTACGGGTGCGGTTTCTGTATTCTCCTTTCAGATACAAATTGCTGAAGCGGGCCGTATTTACACCAAAGTCTGCATTTAAATTTTGAACTCCCGCCGCTACCTTTAAAAACTGCTGTTGATTTTGTATATCAGGAAAGGAATATAAAGCCAGCTCATTATCCATCATTTGCCAAAAATCCCGGATACCAAATGTTGATGGCAAGTTAGCCACGCCATATAGTTTTCGGTACACTACAGAATCAACATTTACATCAAGATAATCAAATCGATAGCGGTTGTACTGAAAGGTGTGCTGAAACCGTAAACGGGGATAAAATAAATAAGTAATGCTTGAATCAGTAACCACTGAATCTTTTTTCCCAACGTCATAATGCTGCCTTAGTAACCAGGTAGTTACATCATATCTGTTTCCTGTGTTAATGGTATTACCAAACAATGCCTGTGTACCTGATGCACTGCCACCCAAGTTAGTAGGAATATTTAACCTGTTTCCAAATGCCGGTAAACTATCCAGGAAACGTTCACTTCTGATGCCGCCATTTTCATAAGCAGCCGTTTTACTTGCTGATATGATGAAGAAAGCAGTATATCTTTTCTTTGGTGAAATATACCAGGTATTGAACAAGTAATTATTGTGATTATTCAATTGATTGCGAAACACACCCGGTGCATTGATCAAATTATAGCGAAAAGAAAAATTCCAGTTATACCGTATGTTTTGCGTGTGCAATACTGTTATGTTTTGCTCCTGCCTGCTGCCCAGCACATAAGCCAGTTGTGTGAAAGGCCGTGTGGTGTTATAAAATTTTACATCCTTAATTTTTTGGATATAAGGATCGTACGCATGCATACCGTGGTCCCAGCCGGCCTGCATATTTGGACTAAAAAGTAAAGAACGTGAAGCGCTGCCTGTGTTACCCAGAAATATATTTGTCCATGGCAGGTACCAGCGTTTAAAAAAATCATTTACACTGGAATCCATAAAATAATAGCGGGCTGTATCCAAATAACGAAAGGCTATAGTGGCTGAATCTTCCAAACCTGTTCTGTGTAATAAAGAATCTTTAAATGGGCCG
>CAYPBV010000150.1:0-8497 GCA_964409025.1 uncultured Chitinophagaceae bacterium
GTTTTGGAGTATTGCCGACAAGATTACCAACCAACAAGTAACAGAAGCAGATTGGGATAATTTATTTTCAACAGGCTATTACAAATTTTATGAAAACTAGGGACAATGGAAAGATATTCAAACTAAGCTGTTGATAGCTTTATCGCCCCAAAAAAAGGTGGAAAGAGACCGTTTGATGAAAAACAACGATTTCAATTCTTATATCTTCAGGCAAATAATTTCTACTTATGAAGACAAGGTTAAACTTCAAGCATTTCAGAAGAACCTGGTCCAAAGCAACTTGATGACAAAGATTAAAAAGCGTGCACAATCGTTTTTGCCGGTCGATTTAAATACAAGAACCTATGAGCCGTTTATTTACTTTGGAGTATTTCAACCGGATGCAAACGCATCAGATAAAGGTATTGCAGTTGATCTGAAACTTTATTTTGAGCTGGCTGATCCTGTTGGTCTTATTGCTCATGAGTATCATCATTTTCTCACCATCAACTACAGAAAAAAATTCAAAGACATAAAGGATGACAGTACCGGTTTGATTATGAAGTCATTATTACAGCTGCAGTTGGAAGGAATTGCTGATATGATAGATAAAGAACGATTTTTAAATAGTGATGGGAGGGGTTTCCCTTCTGTTATAAGTAAAAATTTCAAGAATGTGCTTGCTAATCCGCTTCCCGCTTTGCACAAAATCGATTCCTTGCTGGTTATTGTTTCAAAAGAACCTATTAGTACTAAAAAAAATTCTGAGTTAATATTCAATCTACTGCCTCTTGGTGCTCATCCACATGGTTTTTATATGGCAAAGACAATTATGAAGGCTTTCGGAAAAGGCAAGTTACTGAGTACCGTGAGAAATCCATTTGACTTTATTAGGGTTTATAATAATGCGTATATTAAACTCAATGGTACCGCAATTTTTTCCGACCATGCGATTGCCTATTTATCCCTTCTTGAAACAACGCACGCACTTTAGTTTTTTACTCATTTCCAGCAGTTTTTGTGCAGGGGACTCAGCTTCTTAAGCTGTAACAAAACGCAATACCCCTCAAGCATAGCAGATTAATTGAAGCTTTATTAAGAGTATATTGTTGATATAATAACAGCAACTATATTAAGCGTTCAACAAAAACAAAGCCTCACTTATTTGTGAGGCTCTGTACAAATGAGGCATGTATGTGATTAATACCTGTTTTTGTTGTAACTGCCGCTGTTATTATAGCCGCTGTTATTGCGGGCCGGGCGGTCTTCTTTAGGTTTTGCTTCTGTTACCTTAATGGTGCGGCCTTCTACGGTAGCGCCATCCAGTTCAGCAATTGCTTTTTTAGAAGCAGCATCATCACTCATTTCAACGAAACCGAAACCACGTGAGCGGCCGCTTTCTCTGTCGTTAATGATTTTTGCTGATGTTACTTCTCCATAAGGAGTAAAAAATTCTCTTAAGTTTTCATCCTGTACGTTGAAGCTTAAATTAGAAACATAAATGTTCATGTCTGAAAAATTAAATAAAATGAAAAATGCTTGAGAGGCAAGAAGTAAGAAACTAACTAAGATGCAGATTGCTGAGCAGAATAATTAACGATTACTGATGCAGGACTCAAATTTACTGGTGCAAGATACGGTTTCTTTTGGTATGGACTGTAATTATCTTTGATTCAACTGTCGTATTGCTGCATAATTGTATCAGATACGTCAAAATAAACATGACATATTGCAAGCGTAACAACCGCTGCCTAAAACTATTACAGGCAAATGGATGACAACTGTTTACTGCAATAACCGGCTGATGGAAATCTGATTTAAATAAGGCTCCAGCAGTGCATGGCCTGTAAATACATGGTAATCCGTTATTTTACGGCTGGCCGTATTGCATACCATTTCTACATAATAATTTTCCAGCCGGAATAAAAACAAAACACCATTGTGCTGTTTAAGTTTTGCAATCAGCACGCCGAGATGGAGTGTTGCCTGTTGCTTTTCCGCTTCGCTTAACATGATAAATTCAGAGAGCTTCATTGTGCCGTTGTTTTAATGTGTGAACCAATTAATAACTACTGACGCTAACGATCCTTAACTGAAATACGTACGAAACTGAATGAACTATTGATACTGAAACTAAATGTTTACCGGCCATCTGGAAAATCTTTCTGTGAGGCAGTGGAGTGCCGGTTTGTGTATAAAAGCTGTTAAAGATAAGGAATTTACCGGCAGCAAACTTTCCTTCAACAAACATTAACAGGCACGTACTCAAAATTCATTGCTCAAAACAAATTAGGCTTATCCAATTTAAAAGAGTAGCTTTGTTTTTCTTATCGTTAGTCCTCCCTCTGTTTGACTTTTCCTTTCAAATATTGTGACGCTTAACTTAAGGCAGATAATGTATCAGTACTTACTGATAGCCTTATCACAATTAATAACACATAAATTTAATACTTTGACGTTTCAGGATTTACAGCTCATTGAGCCTGTATTACAGGCATTGAGCAAAGAAGGCTACACTACACCTACACCTATCCAGCAGCAGGCTATCCCTGCCGTTTTGCAGAAAAAAGATGTACTGGGCTGTGCACAAACAGGCACAGGTAAAACAGCAGCTTTTACATTGCCTCTATTGCAATTGATGTTTGAAGAAAAACAACAAACCAAGCAGGTGCAGCCGCAATTACACACACTCATACTTACACCCACACGTGAACTGGCTTTGCAAATAGGCGACAGTATAAAAGCCTATGGCCGCTATTTACCCTTAAAACATCATGTGGTGTTTGGCGGTGTGCCTCAGCGGGAGCAGGTGCAGGCCATAAGAAACGGATTGAATATCATTGTGGCTACGCCCGGTCGTTTGCTAGACTTAATGCAACAGTGCATTGTATCGCTCAACAGTATCAGATATTTTGTGCTGGATGAAGCTGATCGTATGCTGGATATGGGTTTTGTGCAGGATGTCAAGCGCATTATTGCTCATTTACCACAGCAAAGCAAACCCTGTTCTTTTCAGCCACAATGCCACCTGAAATTAAACATCTTGCCTCCGTACTATTGCATCATCCTGTAAAAGTGGAAGTAACACCGGTAGCTTCTACAGCAGAAAAAATTGAGCAATCTGTATACTATGTGGAAAAGCACAACAAACAATCTTTATTGCTGGAGTTATTGAAAGATGAACGTATGGAAACGCTGCTGGTATTTACACAAATGAAACATGCAGCAGATAAACTTTGCCGTCATTTACAGCGTGCAGGAATTAAAGCGGAAGCAATTCATGGTAACAAATCACAAAACGCAAGGCAGGGTGCACTTAAAAATTTCAAGAACAGAAAAACACGTGTATTGGTAGCTACTGATATTGCTGCACGAGGCATTAATATTGACGACCTCACCCATGTACTCAATTATGAATTACCCAACGTACCTGAAACTTATGTTCATCGTATAGGCCGCACAGGCAGGGCAGGAGCTGAGGGTATTGCTATATCTTTTTGCGATTGGGGTGAAAAAGCGTTTCTGGCAGATATACAAAAACTCATCAGGCAACAGATACCGGTGGTAAAAGCACACAACTTTGATGTGCCATCTATGCATCCTGTAAATGCTGCAGTACAATCAGGAACGGCTGCTTCAGGTTTTCCAACCTTTAACACAATGCGCAGAGCAGGTAGAAACAAATCATTTGCACAGCGTTAACAGCGGTAGCACACCGCATTGATATTCATACCGGCGCCTACAGATGCAAAGAGGATAACATCACCTGTATGTAATGTATGCGGCTGTAATTTTTCTTTCATCACCAAATCATACAGAGTGGGAATGGTTGCTACAGAACTGTTTCCCAGCATGTGTATGCTCATAGGCATGCAATGTGCAGGCACTTCGTTTATTCCATAGAGTTGATACAGACGTTTTATAATTCCATCATCCATTTTTTCATTGGCCTGATGAATAAATACTTTTTTGAGATCATGGATGGATACACCGCTTTCATCCAGGCAGGTTTTCATGGCGGCGGGTACATGGGTCATGGCGTATTCATATACTTTTCTGCCCTTCATTTTTATATAGCGTACACGTTCATCATAGTCTGGTTTATATGAGCAACCCATATTAATATAATTTACTTCTTCTGCAGCATGTGTTTGTGCACAGCAACTGAGGATCCCATTGTTGAGGTTGCCAGTATCTTTATACTCCAATACAGTAGCGCCGGCACCATCACTGAAAATCATACTGTCACGGTCATGAACATCAATCACTCTTGATAAGGTTTCAGTGCCCACTATCAATGCTTTTTTTGCCATACCTGCTTTAAAGTGTACATGCGCAATAATGACACCCTGCAGCCAGCCGGGGCATCCAAACAAAACATCGTAAGCCACACAGTTGGGATTTTTGATCTGCAGTTTGTGTTTGATTAAACTGGCCAGTGAAGGCACTGCATCTGTTTGAATGGTATGTTTATATACATTGCCAAAATTGTGTGCGGCAATAAGCAGGTCTATTTCTTCAGGATTAATGCCACTGTTATCAATGGCATCCAGTGCGGCTGCAGCTCCCAAATCAGATGCATTGAGATCGTCAGCTGCATAACGTCTTTCGTCAATGCCTGTTATCTGTTGAAACTTATGCACAATTTCACTGGCCGGCGTATTAATAAGTTTATGCTGTTCTGTATAAAACTCTACTTGAGCAAAATCACTGTTTTTTTTAACAATGTCAGGTATACAGGAGCCGCTGCCGGTTATGATTGTTTGTTTCATATGTAATTGAAGATAGTTTAGGATTCAATTGCGTTCAAAAAAATGCTTAAGCGTTTAATGCAACTGATTCATCTGTTAAGGCTTCTTCCTGTGTTTGGGTTTCGGCTATTGGAGTTTCATCTGAAATAAGCAATTCATTACTGAGTGAAAAAGCAAAACTGATATTGCGTGTACGCAGGTAGTTTTTTACTGCGGCATCATCCAGTAATACTGCAGCCAATTCCTGAGCAAGTGCGGTATTTTTATTCAAATTGTTGAGACGTCCCTGATTAATTTCCATACGGGTAAAACTAAGTTTGAGTTTGCGGCCGCCCAGTGCACGTTCAAAATCAGTTTGGTTTAATTGTATTTTCTGCGGGCCTGTTGCTGATTTTTTCAGAAACAGGGCAATGAGCGGCAAATACTTCTTCCAGGTTTGTGAAAACATATTGTTTGTTTTAAAGGTTAAAAACTAAGCTTGTGTAAGTCGGGTAAACTCGGCGCCGTTAAAGATACGGGCAAGGTTGCTGTCGCCTGTTCGCATCCACTCTGCGTTATTAGTTTCCGTAACAATACGCCAGAAGTTTTTTGATTTGAGTTCATCATAGTCATTTGTTTGCAAAAAAATGCCTTTTAACGTACTCCTCTGCTTGAAATGAATATTTACCGGAGAATGCTTTTTAATTTTAGTTTCCAGAAATTTTTCAATAATATCATTTGTCATATTGTAATTATTTAGTGATGTTAAAAACAGATTACCATTTAGTACGGGGTTTTTCTTCACGGGGTCTGGCTTCTGATACTTTGATAGCTCTTCCGTCATTCATTGTGCCATCCAGTTCAGAAATAGCTTTTTGAGCTGCGGCATCATCTGTCATTTCCACAAATCCAAAGCCACGGCTTTTATTCATAATTCTGTCCATAATTACCTTGGCAGATGAAACGGTTCCATAAGGTGTAAATAATTGTTTTAATTCTTCATCGCCGGTTGTAAAACCGAGATTAGAGACATACAAATTCATAAAATGAGAATTTAAAATGAAAAAATTGAGAAGAATGCTGGTGTAAAGGAAGAATCTACAACCGGAAAAACTATTATTCGCTTACAGAAGATTGACTCAAGTGATCGTGTTAAAGGTAAGGTTTTTTAGTGGTAGCTGCCCTGTTAGTTTTCAAAGGTTTGAATTTAAAGGTAGGGCACCTTTGTTCTTTGAATAGCCTGTAAACATCAAACGTTAAACAGAAATAACAGGTAAAACGTAAATGGCTTTTTTACAAACGAATGAGAACAGAACTTGCTGGCTATGGCAGTTCCAATTCCTTTATCTTTGCGACTTCGATAAAACAGGAACAGTTAATGAAGAATATCAGGAATTTTTGCATCATTGCTCATATAGACCATGGAAAAAGCACCCTGGCTGACCGTTTGTTGCAATCTACCAACACCATCAGCGAACGGGAGATGATGGACCAGGTGCTGGATGATATGGATCTGGAGCGTGAAAAAGGGATTACAATTAAAAGCCATGCTATTCAAATCAACTATAAAGCAAAAGACGGGCAGGAATATGTACTGAATCTGATTGATACTCCCGGTCATGTGGATTTTAGTTATGAAGTGAGTAGGGCCCTCGCCGCCTGCGAAGGGGCTTTGCTGCTTGTAGACGCAGCACAGGGCATACAGGCACAAACCATCAGCAATCTGTATCTGGCCATTGATAATGATTTGGAAATTATACCTGTTATCAACAAGATTGATATGGATGGTGCCATGATTGAAGAGGTGAAAGATCAGATTGTAGATTTAATCGGTTGCAAACCTGAAGAAATATTACTGGCTAGCGGTAGAGCAGGCATAGGTATTGAAGAAATTCTGGAAGCCATTGTTTCCCGCATACCGGCTCCTAAAGGTTTACCCAATGCACCATTGCAAGCCTTGATTTTTGACAGTGTGTTTAATAGTTTTCGTGGTGTTATTGTGTACTTCAGAATTTTAAATGGAAAAATAAAAAAAGGCGATAAGATAAAATTTGTAAGTACGGATGAGGAGTATGATGCTACCGAAATTGGCATTTTAAAACTCAAGATGACGGAGAAGAATGAAGTAACCTGTGGTGATGTAGGCTATCTCATTACCGGTATTAAAAATGCCAAAGAGGTGAAAGTGGGTGATACTATTACCAATGCGTTGGTACCTACAACGGAGCCTATACGTGGTTTTCAGGAAGTGAAGCCGATGGTATTTGCCGGTATCTTTCCTGTAGTTACAGAAGACTTTGAAGAGTTGCGTGATTGTATGGATAAGCTGCAACTGAATGATGCATCGCTCACGTTTGAACTGGAGACATCACAAGCACTGGGCTTTGGTTTCCGATGCGGCTTTTTGGGGCTGCTGCACATGGAAATCATTCAGGAGCGCCTGGAGCGTGAGTACAACCAAACCGTTATTACTACGGTACCCAACGTAAGTTTTATTGCCTACACTACCCGTGGCGAAAAAGTAATTGTGAACAATCCTGCAGAAATGCCGGACCCTACCGCCCTCGACCGTATTGAAGAACCGTTTATTAAAGCACAAATCATTACCAAACCAGATTATATTGGCAATATCATGACCTTGTGTTTGGGTAAGCGGGGCATCCTTATCAATCAGAGTTATCTCACACAAACACGTGTGGAGTTGATTTTTGAAATGCCTTTAACTGAAATTGTATTTGATTTTTATGATAAGCTTAAGTCACAAACACGTGGTTATGCATCGTTTGACTATCATCCTATCGGTTACCGTGAAGCAGATATTGTGAAGATGGATATTTTATTGAACAGTGAAAAGGTAGATGCGTTGAGTGCCTTGATTCACCGCAGCCGTGCTCATGATTTTGGAAGAAAGCTGTGTGAAAAGTTGAAGGAGCTCTTGCCCCGTCAGCAATTCCAGATTGCCATACAAGCTGCTATTGGTGCTAAGATTGTGGCAAGAGAAAACATCAGTGCCATGCGTAAGGATGTAACAGCCAAATGTTATGGTGGTGACATCAGCCGTAAACGTAAACTTTTGGAAAAGCAGAAAGAAGGAAAGAAGCGTATGCGCCAGATAGGAAGTGTGGAAGTGCCGCAGGAAGCGTTTTTGGCGGTGCTGAAACTGGATGATTAATATTGGTCGGTACGTCCCTCAGGCCGTCAGTCCAAATGTAGATAGAAGCATTGAGCGGAAGCTTGATGCTTTTTTTGTAGTCGTAATGATTCATTTTTTATAATTAACTTTCAGGAAAGAATTTCTATGACCGACTTCATGCTCAATAAAGATCCCGATCTTGTCGTCACTGCACGCTTCATTGAAAAAGGCGAAGACAAACCATTAACGGGTGATGATTACACTGTTCGTTTGTATGACCGTGATATAGCTGATGATGATTTTTTGGGCGAAAGCCGATTGGATGCCGGTGGTCATATACGTATTGCGTTTGCTCATGACTCTTTTGTTAATGATGATGCGTTTAAAGAAACAAGACCCGATTTTTATTTTATAATACTAAAAAATGGTTCTCCTGTTTATACTACCAAGGTGCTGGAAGAATTGAGCCTGGAGGATATTCAGCAGTTTAAGATGGGAGAGGGGGAACTGGTTGACTTGGGGAGTTTTTTAGTGGATGCAAGGGGCTAAGAGTGGCTAGGAGTTTAAAGGAGGAAATGAGTAAAGGAGGGTAGCCGTCTGACGCCCTTGTCTGACGGCGTTAATTTGATTTACTTTATGAAATATAATCTTACAC
>CAYPBV010000151.1:0-2740 GCA_964409025.1 uncultured Chitinophagaceae bacterium
GAGTTAAGCAATGGATTGCCCAAAAAACCATTTGGACGGATTGCTCTGGCATTGGCACCATCAGCACCACAAAATTTATTGGCTATTGTAGAAAGTGAAAATACAGGCTTGTACATTTCAGCCGATGGTGGTGAAACATGGAAAGAGCAAAGCGCTACAGAAAATATTCGCTCAAGACCTTTTTATTTTTCAACGCTGGAAGTGGACCCCAAAGATCCCAAGCGGGTATATCGCCCCGCATTTTCATTTGCTTATTCCAATGATGGCGGTTATTCGTATGCCGAAGCAAGCAGTGAAGGTGGCTGGGTGCACAGTGATCATCATGCGTTATGGATCAATCCAAACAATACCAACCTTCTTTATCTGGGAACGGATGGTGGTGTGTACTTTAGTTTAGACCGTGGCGTAACCTGGAAGTTTTGTAATAACCTGCCCGTAGGGCAATTCTATCATGTAAGTGTTGACAATCAGGAGCCGTATCGTATTTATGGTGGCTTGCAGGATAATGGCAGTTGGTATGCACCCAGTGCCGTGCCCGGTGGTGTAATGAATGGTGATTGGAAGAGTGTATATGGTGGTGATGGGTTTTGGGTGCAACCCGATCCTTACGATGCCAATATTGTGTATGCTGAATACCAGGGCGGAAATATGGCCCGCATTCATATGCCCACAGGTACCAGTGTAACCATTAAACCTGAAGCAATATCAGGTAATGAAAAGCTGCGTTATAACTGGAATACGCCGATTGTAATTGGTGCAAAAAATAAAAAGAATTTATATACGGGCGCACAATATCTGTATAAGAGTACAGACCGGGGCAGCAACTGGACAAAAATTTCTCCCGACCTTACTACAAATGATAAAAAGAAGCAAGAACAGGAAAAAAGCGGTGGCTTAAGTATGGATGTAACGAGTGCTGAAAATCATTGTACCATTTTTACCATTGCAGAAAGTCCGCTGGATGAAAACATGATTTGGGTAGGTACTGATGATGGTAATCTGCAACTCACCACGGATGGTGGTAAAACATGGACCAATCTGGCAAACAACTATGCAGCAGCAGGCATTCCCCGGCAAACATGGGTGAGCAGTATTGAACCAAGTATGTATGATAAGAATGTGGTGTATGCCACATTTGAAAATCATATGTATGGTGATCATGCTACCTATGCCGCAGTAAGTACGGATATGGGTAAAACATGGAAGAAATTTGAAAGTAAAGAGTTCACAGGATTTGCACACAAGATCAAAGAAGATATCGTAAACAAAAACCTGTTGTTCTTAGGAACGGAGATGGGATTGTTTGCCAGTGTGGATGGTGGTAAAGAATGGTTCCGTATGAAAAATAATATTCCATGGTATGCTTTGGTACGTGATATCAAGATTCAGGAAAAAACAAATGATTTGGTACTTGGTACTCACGGCCGGAGCATTATTGTAATACCTGACATCAGCCCTATGCGTGCCATTACCCCTGAAGTAGCTGCAAAAGAGGTGGTTTTCTTAAATGACAAGCCCATCACTTTATCCAATGGAAAATATGGCGGACAGTTTCCTAATTCTGCAGGCGACTGGAACGGTGGATCGCTTTCAGGAGCTATTACACCTATACAATACTACCTGAAAGATCGTCCAAACTCTATTTCGATGGAAGTATATGATAAGGACGGAAAACTTCTTCAAAAACTTAATCCATCAGTAAGGAAAGGGTATAATAAAGTGTACTGGAATTTAAAGGGTCTGCCGCCTAAAGTTGCCAAAGGCGGTAACAGTATAGATTTTGGAGCTGTAGTGGCACCGCAGGTATTACCCGGTGCATACACAGTAAAAATGAAAATCAATGGTAAGGAGTATACGCAGACAATACAGTTGGTTCATGACGATCAAAATAAAGAGTACAGCTTGCAGGACCGTGAGTTGCAATACAAAACCTCTATGGATTTGTATGGAATGCATGAGCGACTAGCCAAACTGGTTGACAGTATTGGCAGCACACAGGCATTGCTTAAAAAGAATATTGATTCGACTTCTAATGCAAAAACCAAAAAACTATTGCAGGAGTATTGGGATAAGCTGGAAACATTACGTTTAACCATAGTGCCGCCGGTAATGAAAGGTACTGGTGATTTAAAACGCTTACGCAGTGAAATTACAGATGTATATGTTGCTGTAGCAAGTCAGGAAGCCAAGCCAAGCAATTTGCAAATGCAACGGGTTACCATGCTGAAACAGGAAATTGAAAAAGCAGAGCAGCAGAATGAATTGCTCAGGCAGCAGTTTGAGAAAAAAGCGATGGATGCTATTTTAAAAGAAACACCCAAACGGCCTGCGGTGAATGTGCCGGCTAAAAATTAGTAGAAGCAAATTAAACCAAAGGGCGCTGTAAGCGCCCTTTTTTAATTTAAGATCTCTTTTTCTTCAACTGCAGATAATCCAAAAAATAAATCACTTTCAATGACAGGTTGTTGTTTTGATCAGCATCAAGCGTATTGCCGAAATTTTTAAAGTAATCCTGTTCAATCATATCAGCCTGTGTAAAAATGGAATTCTTCCAAACGATGTTTAAAAAACTGCCGGGACCAAACTGCCAGGTATAAACCATATCAATATTGAAGAAGTTAACATTACGGTTCATGTTGCTGTTAAACCAAGGATTAGCACTGAGTAAACCATTCTTTTCCAGTTTAAAGAATTCTTTATTGTTTACAGAACTGAGGTAATGACGCATACGAAACGTAAG
>CAYPBV010000151.1:2750-8238 GCA_964409025.1 uncultured Chitinophagaceae bacterium
TGGTAAAGCTGTACTTCACATTCAGAATGTTTTCAATGGTGTTGATTTTTCTTCTGGCAAAAATTACATCATTGTCTTTGATGGTAGTAAAGCCAATGTTATTAAACCGTGGCATAAAGTTGAGCCGGTTGCTGATGGAGAGTTTGTTATTAAACCGATAGGTTTGATTGGTCATTACATCCAATCCCTGTGCGCCGTAAAAATTAAAGATGCGGCGTGTAAACCCCTCAATTGAAAACGAATATTTTTTTGCTTCATTACTGTAGAGCCATCCACCAATTGCAAGACTGGGATTGCGGGTAAAGAAATAACCGCTTTTGCGAGGTTCATAAAAATCATTTTGTCTGGCATTAAAGCCAATGAATGAACCCACCCACCATAACTTTTTTGTTTGTGCATTAAAGTTGAAATTGAGATTGGCGTTTTGATAGGTTTCATTAATGCCGGTAAACTTTGCAAACAAAGTACTGATACGTCCGTTAAAATTGATGCGCATCTGATTGTACCAACCCTTGGGTTTAATCCATCGGTAACCAGCCCAAAAACCATGATCAATAAAATTATTGTTCATAAAAAAGCCAAGGTCACGATGCGTGTATTTGGTATCACTCAGCTCCTGCCATAAATTAAAATTGAACCGGCCGCTGGTTTTACCAAAGCTGAGATTGTGATTGTAACCATTCTTATTTTTTCCTTCGGGCAAATAACCGAGTAACTGGCTGTATGCAAGCTTGCCACTTACATTCCAGGTGTTCTTTTTATCATTGAAATTGAAAAGACCTGCAGTAACATTTGCATCATAATCACTGCCACTGCGCATTACATTGGTGTTAATGAGTGAAATGCTGCTGTTGTATTTCAATGTTTGATCCAGCACCAGAATATTGTAATTGGTAAGCGGATCAGTTTCTATGGTACGCTGTTCTTTTGTATTGCTGTTTTCAATTGTGGCGTATTGTGCCTTGGTAACAGCATTGAGTAAACCAATACCCAGCCCTTTTTGTGTGCGACCTGAAATTTTTGAAGCGTTTATCAGTTTTGATTCAGCAGGATTTTTTATAATTTTTTCATTGCTGGCTAATTTATTCTGTACATCATACAAATGCAGCGGTGAGCCACCAATGCGGCGTGAGTAAAACAGATTGCCTTTGCTGAAGAGTTCTGTGCCTTCTGTAAAAAAAGTTCTGTTTTCATTAAACTGTACTTCAAAGGGAGTGAGGTTGAGCACCTGGTTATCACTTTGCACCTGACCAAAGTCGGGTATTAAAGTAGCATCCAGTGTAAATGCCTGATTGATGCCGTACTTTACATCCATGCCTCCGTTAATTTGCGTAGTAGTGTTTTTTACACCGGGTTGATTGGCAGGAAAATGATTCACATAAGTTGAGAGATACGGAGAAAATTGCAGACGTATGGGTGGTTTAATATTTTTTAAACCTGTCCAGTAACCTTCCTGTGTTAGAAATCCATTTACATTAGGGTCAACGGGATTCCACATGAATTGCTCGCCGGTTTTTTGACGTCGGCGTGTAATGTTGATGCCCCAGTCCTGCACTTCTTTTTTTCCAAAACGTATAGCGCCGTAAGGAATAAACAGTTCAAAACTCCAGCCGTTATCATGAATTTTTGCAGCGCTTTGCCATACGGCATTCCAACTGAAATCTTCATCATTACCGTTAGGGTTGGGAGCTACTTTGGCATCCCACTGTTCATTGAGCGGTGTAATAAAATATTCAAAGCCGTTGATATTATCTTTATACGTATCAAAAATTAAACCCACAAAATCATTATTGCCAAAACCATCACGGCCTTTTAACTCAGTGGCAATACTATCCCTGCTGCGTTCATGTACAAAGCCGCCAAAGTAAATACCCTCATCTGTGTACATGAGATAGGTAATTGTTTTTGTGGCTTCATTTTCTTTGGCACCTACTTTAGGACGAAATTCCACAAAGTCTTTTGCAATGGCTGCATCACGCCACGCACTGTCTGAAAGATCACCATCAATGATAACGGGCAGATTGGTGCGTTGTGCAGGTAATTGTTTGGGGGCAGCTTTTGTTTCAGGCTTTGGTATGTTTTTTACGGCTGTTTGACCTGCTGTAAAACTTGTAACCATTGCTAATGCCATGATAAGCGTTAGTTGTTTCATATTGTTGATGATAAGAGTTATGATAAAGTAGTATAAACCTACAAATGTTGCATGCTCCTGATCATCAAACTTTGATGAATTGTGCATAATACCTGATGATTTGTGATAAGGCTGTACAGTTTTGATGATTGGTTGGGATGAATGGCGCCATGAGAGGATGAACTGTGTTAAATTGTATACAGGAAAGTGATGGTGCTGTTACATGCATTTGATAATCGGTTGTTAAAGAAATGCAGAGAAGGATGAGTGGTGTACAAGCAGAGGGTTGAATCTTTTGTTGAAGGGTAAGACCTTATCCAAAAAAGCAATGATGGCTATCCTCACGCACCAGATGTGCAAATGCTTGAATCGTTTTCACGGTTGGTTGCGGTTCATAATCATACCATTTTAAGTAAGCCCGCATACGGTAAGCTACTCAATATTTTTTTGTTGAATGTATGTTGGTTTTGCAAACTGATATGCACGAATGCTTCCCGTGTTCACTTCCTGTCAATTCACTTTTTTCTGATCAGCCTTCCATCCCTGTTTATAAAATCGATAGCAGCAGCCACCTGTTTGTCAATGTCTTTGATGCGGCTTACTAAAAAAAGCAAACTGCGTTTTTTACCATCAGTAAACGTGTTGAATTTTTCTTTGAGCCGTTCATCCTGTTCCAGCAGGGCTTCTACTACTTCCGGCATGTCAATACCCAATGGGTTATCATCTGGCTTCAGGGTAAAAGATATGATGTCGCCCTGTTTTACCTTTAACGTTTTAACATGCCGTCCGGCAATGATGATAAAGAAATTACCATTACCCAAATGGCTTAACCCACAATGCAGTTGCAGGTGTTTATTAAGCGTACAGACCAGACGTGTGGCTTTTTTTTGAGGCAGCTTTGCTACAGTTGCTGCGTCTATTTCTACATAATAATAACCGCCTTTACCGGCAAGCAGTTTTTGAAGCGGTTGCTTGAACGTTTTTAGAGGCATCTGCTATTTACAAATAGTTATTGAAAAAGTTTATTTCTGAGCGGGGTCATCCCCCTGCTAAACAGATTTTTTCTCCGTAGTGTGAGATGGCCACAGCTTTAGCTAAAGCACATGGCTCTTGAAAGCTTCGCCATGACGTACGTATTCATGTACATCCGTTGAATGATGTATTACAGCCCAGCCCCTGCACGTCATTACGAGCCGCTTGTGGCCATGTGTGTTGGAATGCGGCGTGGTAATCTCCTGAATAGTTGCATATAGCCATCTTCAAGAAAATTCTTTCTCCGTAGCGTGAGATGGCCACGGGCAGGCTTAGCCGTAAAGCTACACTGCCCTTGCCATGACGTACGTATTCATGTGCATCCGTTGAATAATGTATTACAGCCCAGCCCCTGCACGTCATTACGAGCCGTTTGTGGCCTTGTGTGTTGGAAGGCGGCGTGGTAATCTCCTGAATAGTTGCACACGGCCACTTTTTTTCGAAGCAATGTCTCCCTTGTGAGTAGTTTATTTATTTATCCGATGACTTTGGGGACATTGCGTTTCTTAACACGCAAGGTCCCTTGCAGGAGACCTTGCTGCGAAGGAAAGATTATTCAAATGTGAATTGATGTATATTTACTTAAGAGATTTCAAAATCTTTTTTATTACCAAAACTTCTATTATGTATTCGCCTGACACAAACGCCACCCCCGTAATATTTAATCACAGTGCAGCTATTGACGATTTTGTTGCAACTGCTCTTTTGCTTACAATGCCCAACATTAACTTGCAGGGTGTTCTTGTTACCAATGCAGATTGCATAGCTGCGCCTGCAATGAAAACAACTTATATGGTACATAAGCTTTTTGAAATCGATAACATCCCTTTATCGCTCAGCAATGCACGGGGATGGAATTCTTTCCCTTATCTCTACCGCAAAGACTGCATTACAATGGGAACTATTGATTTGCTGAAACCCTTTATTGATATTCCGCCGGTTTATGAGTAGCTTAGTTCTTTAATCCCGCCGATAGCGGGATGATTTGCTTTCAAATTATTAAGTAGCTTAGTTCTTTAACAACCACGAAGAAAACATGTAAGTATGGCTTTTAGTTGTGATTTGCTTTCAAATTATTAAGTAGCTTAGTTCTTTAACAACTTTTAAAAAATAAAGTATGGAACAAAAGATGTTGTGATTTGCTTTCAAATTATTAAGTAGCTTAGTTCTTTAACAACTTATCCTTACTGCTTCTATAATAACGCTTAGTTGTGATTTGCTTTCAAATTATTAAGTAGCTTAGTTCTTTAACAACGGTATGGTATGAAACAAACATCTTGACCTTGTTGTGATTTGCTTTCAAATTATTAAGTAGCTTAGTTCTTTAACAACAGTACGTACAAGGAAAGGAAAGTTTTCCTGTTGTGATTTGCTTTCAAATTATTAAGTAGCTTAGTTCTTTAACAACTTTAATTAACGGGGAGCAAGTCTCCCCTTGTTGTGATTTGCTTTCAAATTATTAAGTAGCTTAGTTCTTTAACAACGTTAATTACTAACTTGTTGTTTACATCACTGTTGTGATTTGCTTTCAAATTATTAAGTAGCTTAGTTCTTTAACAACATTTTAAGGTTGCAGCAAAGCAACCCCTCTGTTGTGATTTGCTTTCAAATTATTAAGTAGCTTAGTTCTTTAACAACAGTGCTGCCGTTGTAACCGTTAGAAGGATAGTTGTGATTTGCTTTCAAATTATTAAGTAGCTTAGTTCTTTAACAACAGTAGGCCGTAACATACTCACTGCCATCCAGTTGTGATTTGCTTTCAAATTATTAAGTAGCTTAGTTCTTTAACAACGGCGGCCAGCACGCAATGCTGTGCCACGCTGTTGTGATTTGCTTTCAAATTATTAAGTAGCTTAGTTCTTTAACAACGATGCGCATGGTTACATTGTACCGGTCATTGTTGTGATTTGCTTTCAAATTATTAAGTAGCTTAGTTCTTTAACAACCTGTTTTACGTGGGGTAATAGCCACCACAGTTGTGATTTGCTTTCAAATTATTAAGTAGCTTAGTTCTTTAACAACAGCCTTATTTTCAAGACTTCTTACAGCGATGTTGTGATTTGCTTTCAAATTATTAAGTAGCTTAGTTCTTTAACAACTTTGCTTGCTCATACGATGGAGCCTGTTTAGTTGTGATTTGCTTTCAAATTATTAAGTAGCTTAGTTCTTTAACAACATGAAAGCTACAAGGCACAGGACAAAGGTGTTGTGATTTGCTTTCAAATTATTAAGTAGCTTAGTTCTTTAACAACAGCGGTTGAAAACACTATTAAGGCATTGCAGTTGTGATTTGCTTTCAAATTATTAAGTAGCTTAGTTCTTTAA
>CAYPBV010000152.1:0-4457 GCA_964409025.1 uncultured Chitinophagaceae bacterium
TTCTTGAAAGGAGAGTTCAAAAACATCCTGAGCTGCTGGATAAAATGTATGTGAAATGATGAAGGGTCCATTGCTTTTGCTGGTCATTAGTCTTTTTTTATCTGCTGCTGCCCATGCACAAACTGAGCCGGTGGTTGATACTACTTATGAAATTGTAAACCCGCCTGCAGTTGATACTTCTTACAGCAACACAGATAATTATGCAGGAGATGAAGATGAAAGCGACGAACAGGTTGTTGATACACTTCTTTCTTCATCCATTATTTATTTTCCCGTTGATAGTTTGAAAGCTATCCGTAATACAAAGCCGCTCAATAAGATTCAAACACTGGATTCTTTACTTAAACTGTGGCAGGATCAGCAAAAGCAAAAAAAGCCCCGTAAAACGGCACAGCCTGTTGGTTTTAGTTTTTTTGATTTCATTCGTTTGCTTTTGTGGGTTGTTATGATAGGCGCCGTAATGTATTTGATTTATCGTCTTTTCTTATCAGAAAAAGGAATGTTTGCCGCAACTGTGAGAAAGAAAGCAATGGTGGCAGAAGAAGAGGATATAACTGATGTTGATATTTTAACTCAAAAAATTACAGAAGCAGAAAAAGCCGGCAATTACAGACTGGCTGTACGTTATTATTATTTGCAGGCTTTAAGTGTGCTGGCAGGTAAAGGCTGGCTGCAGTTGTCACCAGATAAAACCAACTATCAATATTTAATAGAACTGAGTGGCAAGACCATTCGCAATGATTTTGCACGGGTTACTTTGCATTATGAGTATGCGTGGTATGGCAACTTTACTATTGATAAGGATATGTATGACACCATAAAGAATGAATTTAAAATTTATCAAACCAAATTAAAAAACTGAAAACCTTTTTTCATCATATTATTTCATTGGCTGCAATAGTGCTGTTGCTTAACGCATGTACACAAAGTGGAGTATTGCTGCCGCCTATGAACAGAAACTTCAGCATGATGAATAAGAATCCCATGGGTACTTATACTGCTTATCAAATGCTGAAGCATCAGTTTAATTCTTATTATGTGTATGACAGTAAAAAGCAATTTTCCAAAATGGAATTTGGGTATGAAGGAAGCCGTAACCTGTATTTCATTGTGGCCGAAGAACTGCTGCTGGAGCAAAAAGATATGGAAGAAATACTTGAGTATGTGAGTAAAGGAAACCGGTTGTTTATTGCTTCTTCTTACCTGGATGAAAAGCTGCTGGATACCCTGCACATCAAACCAAAGTACAATGGTAATTTTTTGCTCATGAGTCTTGATGTGAAAAATGCAGATGAAATGCGCCGTACATCAATACAAATGAAAGACTCAACGCTGCCGGGCAACAAGCAATATGGGTTCTTTTATTATCCCCTGCTTGATTATTTTAAAAACTTTGATTCATCGGCCACAACCATACTTGGTCTTACTGAGCGTAACAAGCCCAACTTTATTGCAGTAAAATATGGCGATGGATTGCTGTATCTGCATCTTCATCCTGAAGCATTCAGCAACTATTTTTTACTCAAAGAAAAAAATCATGAGTATTTTGAAAAAGTGCTGAGCTATATGAACAGCGATCGAAAGCGGGTGTACTGGGATGATTATTACCGACGTGGTCTCTATCCTGAAAGAAGTTTTTCTTCGTTTCAGGTGTTTATGAAATATCCGCCGCTTAAGTGGGCCTTGCTTATTTCCATATTTGCGTTATTACTCTTTGTGTTAATGGGTATTAAACGCAGGCAAAGAGTCATTCCTGTTACAATACCTAATGTAAACAGCAGTGTGAGTTTTGCTGAAACCATTGGCCGCCTGTATTTACAAAAGAAAGATCATCATAACATCGTTCACAAAATGGTGACCTATTTTCTGGAAAAAATAAGAACAAAGTATTATTTGAATACATCCACTATTAATGCAGAGTTTATCTCATCTCTGTCAAGAAAAAGCGGATTGCCGGAAACAGACGTAAAATCAACATTTCAATACATTCAACAATTACAGGAAGCTTCTAAGATTTCTGATGCAGAACTGATGGAATTGCATTACAGATTGCTTCCGTTTTTTAAAACGTAGATTATGGAAAATGAAATTTTTCAGCAGCGTACAGATTTAACACAACTCAATAATGCAGTAACAGCCATCAGAGAAATGGCCGGTAAAATTATTGTGGGTCAGGAACAAATGATTGATCTCATGATAGCCGGCATTTTAGCTGATGGTCACATTTTAATTGAAGGTGTACCGGGTGTAGCAAAAACACTGGCAGCTAAACTCATGGCTAAATTGATTGATGCTGAATTTTCACGCATACAGTTTACGCCGGATTTAATGCCCAGCGATGTGCTGGGTACATCTGTTTTCAATCCCCGTGAAGCAAGTTTTCAATTCAAAGCCGGACCTGTTTTCAGTAACATCGTTTTGATTGATGAAATTAACCGTGCTCCTGCAAAAACGCAATCTGCTTTGTTTGAGGTAATGGAAGAACGTCAAGTTACAATTGACGGGCACACGTACCACATGCAGCAACCCTTTATGGTGCTGGCTACTCAAAATCCTATTGATCAGGAAGGAACTTACCGACTGCCTGAAGCTCAATTGGATCGTTTTCTATTTAAGATTGAAGTAGGCTATCCCACATTAGAACAGGAGATGAGTATTCTTCAAAACCAGCATCAAAGTGATAACCGCCATTTGTTGAATGAAGTGAGCAAACTGCTCAACGCATCTGATTTAGAAAACTACAGAAACAGTGTACGTCAGTTACTCATTGAACCCAAACTGCTGGAATTTGTAGCAAAAATTGTAAATGAAACCCGCAATAATCCTTCTTTGTTTTTAGGTGCCTCACCACGTGCATCCCTGGCCATTGTAAAAGCGTCAAAAGCATTTGCAGCTATGATGGGCCGTGATTTTGTAACGCCTGAAGATATTGTGGAAGTAGCACCACATGTATTGCGTCATCGCATTATTCTTACACCTGAAAAAGAAATGGAAGGATTAACGCCTGATGAACTGATTGACCGCATCATCAAATCCATTGAAATACCAAGATAAAAGTATGCAGCCTGTTCAGTTCATATTGAATTTTTTTGTTACACGCCGGTTGTACCTGCTGCTGGGTGTAAATGTTGTATTGTTTTTGTTTCGTTTCTTTTTTGAAGACCTGGGACAATTGCCATGGGTGTTTTTTTGGGCATTAATGCTGGCATTGGCTGCAGATATCTTTTTTCTTTTTGTTATCAACCGAAAGCCGGTGATGCAGCGGGTGGTACCGGAGCGGTTTAGCAATGGTGATGAAAATGATGTAAAGATTGTGTTGCAAAACATGTATCCATTTACGGTAAAGGCAGAAGTGATTGATGAATTACCTCCGCAATTTCAGGAACGGAATTTCTCAATCAAGACCACTTTAAAACCCGGCGAAGAAAAAGAATTGCATTACAAACTTAGACCGGTGGAGCGTGGTGCCTATTTTTTTGGTAAGCTCAATGTGTATATTCAATCCCTGCTGGGTTTGGCTGAAAGAAGATGTATGAATGACAGTGGTGTAATGGTGCCGGTGTATCCATCTTTTTTGCGCATGCGCCAATATCAGTTAATGGCCGAAGCGGCTCAAATTGTGCAAAGCGGAAATAAACGCATCAGAAAGATTGGTCACAGTATGGAGTTTGAGCAAATAAAAGAATATGTGCAGGGCGATGATGTGCGTACACTCAACTGGAAAGCTACAGCACGCAAAGGCAGCTTAATGGTGAATAGTTATACTGATGAAAAGAGCCAGCAGGTATATTGCATTATTGATAAAGGAAGATTGATGAAGATGCCGTTTAACGGTGTTACTTTATTGGATTATGCCATCAATGCCAGTTTGGTACTTTGTAATGTGGCGTTGCATAAACAGGATAAGTTTGGTTTAATTTCATTTGACAACAAAGCAGGCTCCGCATTGCTGGCTGATAGAAAGCCGGTACAACTTGAAAAAGTATTGCAGCTGCTGTACAACCAGCAAACAGGATTTTTAGAAAGCGATTTTGAATTGCTGTACACCAGAGTGCGTACATGGGTAAAGCAACGCAGTTTGCTCATTTTGTTTACCAATTTTGAAAGCTTGAGTGGACTGCACCGTCAGCTTCCTTATTTAAAGCGATTGGCTAAATATCATTTACTGCTGGTTGTGTTTTTTGAGAATACTGAACTCTCCGCCAAAGCAGAAGAGCATGTTGAAGACATGGAAGATTTATACATACGAACCATTGCCGGTAAGTTTGTACACGAAAAACAACTTATTGTAAAGGAATTACAGAACGCAGGCATCTTGAGCATTCTTTCTCCGCCTGAGAAAGTAACGGTTAATGCTATTAACAAGTATATCGAAATTAAAACACGCCAGGCGATTTAATTTTATACATGTTAATTATTTACAACTCACTTCCAAAACTTATAACTAAATACTAAAG
>CAYPBV010000152.1:4467-8009 GCA_964409025.1 uncultured Chitinophagaceae bacterium
GCTTTCTTTTATCTTTGCTCCCAATGAAAGATGAGGTTATAAATTTATTTACGGAAGGACAGGTATTACTTGTAGATAAACCTTTAGAATGGACATCACATGATGTGGTGGCTAAAGTGCGTAATACTATTAAAATAAAAAAAGTAGGTCATGCCGGTACACTTGATCCACTGGCAACGGGTTTATTAATTCTTTGCACGGGAAAATTTACCAAGCGTATAAATGAGTACATGGCCCGTGAAAAAGAATATACCGGTACGTTTACACTGGGGGCTGTTACACCTACTTATGATTTGGAAAGTGAGCCGGAGCATTTTCAAGCTTATGATTTTGTAACAACAGATTTGATTGAAGAAACCCTGATACAATTTCGTGGAGCTATTATGCAGGTGCCACCCATTCACTCTGCTATCAAACAAAAAGGGAAGCCTGTTTATTTACTGGCAAGAAAAGGTAAGGATGTACAGTTGGAACCAAGGCCCATTACCATTAGTGCCTTTGAAATAACAAAATTGGAGTTGCCTGTTTTACATTTCAGAATTGTATGCAGCACCGGTACTTACATCAGAAGTATGGCGCATGATTTTGGTAAAGCATTGGGTTGTGGTGCTTATTTGAGCAGCTTATGCCGCACACGCATTGGTGAGTTTACACTGGAGCAGGCGAAGAGTATGCCTGATACGCTTGCATGGATTCAGCAAAAACTATCAGAAAGGGTAATTAATGCCTAATGAAAAATTAAAGTTTTCATACCTCCATTGCCGGTTAGCTTCTCTTGAACTGAACAAGTTTCTCCAGCTTACTTCCGGTATACGCCATCCGTTATTTACTTTAGAGAAGGGGAGTGAAGGATTTTTCACACGCAATCCAAAATCCAAACGAATTACAAATAACCCTACAAAGTCTAAACGTAAGCCTGTACCGGCACTCACACCCAGTTGACGATAAAAGTTTTTCATTTGCAATACTACCGTATCATTACCCAAATTACTTTTATTCCTGAAATTCCAAACATTACCTGCATCTGTAAATAATGCGCCACGTACAACAAACGTATTGGGTATTACTGTAAAAATATTATAACGGTATTCAGCATTCGCTTCAAAAATAAAATCACCGCTTCTGCTGAAAAATTGCCCACGACCAGAACGTGAATCCAATGGTCTTGAACCCGGACCAATACTTCTCAAGGGCCATGCACGCATACTGTTTGGGCCGCCGCCTGTAAATTGTTTGAAGAAGGGCATGGAGGCAGTATCGGCAAAATTATAACCTGCACCTGCTACAGCACGAAATACCCAGGTAGATTTATTGTTTGCATTAATCTTTGTGTATTTAATTTCTGCATCAGCTTTTATATATTTAAATAAATTTTGGTTGATTGAAGGTACGGCCCGTAAAAAGCGCCACAGAGTTAAGCCTGATTCATCTAACCCTAAACGATAGTATAAATTTTTACGTTTCGATATATCTTTTGATTGTACCATGTTCATTGAAACACCAATAACCAATCCTTCTCTGAATGAAAACTGAAGAAATGGATTTTTAGCAAGCGTATCCTGAAAAGGAGTAGACAAATCATACAGATCTACAAACTCAACATTGAGTGGTAAAAGGGTGAATGTTTTTGATTTCTTCAACTTCAGACGTGTAAATTGCCACCCTGCCGCAATATTAATGTTGGTTAATTTGTACAAGCCGTTTTCGTTAAGATTTCTGTCAAAATAAGATGCTGTGGCAGAGACAAAGCTCTTTTTATTCACAAATTTGTTTTGATTTTTTGTTGGAAAGAGAATGAGTTTAGGCACACTCACACCATTACTGTAAGTCAGTTCAATAGCTTGCAGTCCGGGGTTTACTCTTCCGGTACCAACTTCTACACCAAATCGGAGCGTTTGGCTCCATTGCACTCCCCGTTGAAAAAGATTACGATCTTTAAAACTCAGATTAATACCGGCACCTACCAGGTTACCTGCTACGCCAATTGCTGCCTGTTGTACCTGGTTGAAAACCGTTTCAAGATCTGTACTTATGCTGTACCGCTTATGGGGCACCATTCTGAAATCAAAATTTACAATGCCTGTATCAGGTAAAGATATATTGAGCTTTTGATCAAATGGTTCTACCTTAATAAATTGCCAGGTTCCCAGGTTGTTTAAATCATTCAGCGTATTGTTGAGGTCGTTTAAACGGTATACCGTGTTCTGTTTAAGATAAATGTGTGATGCAATAAAGGAAGGTTTAAAGCGCTGGGTTTTGGTCTTAATGACTAATTCCTCATAATTGATGGTTTTATATTGAGCTGAATCAAACGCTGCATTACTGTACTCAGGAAACACTGTAATAGTTCCGGTTTTGAAGGGAAGCAACGCTGCTGAATCCAGATTTGTCCGTAACCGAACAACGACATCAAAAGTAGGATTGGCTCTCCATTTTTTGGCATCTTCAAAAACCTGAATACGTTCAAATGGATCCAGAAAGGGATTAAGCAGCGGCACATAAAACGAATCTGCATCAATATATATCTGCTCTCTCGAAAACTTGTAGTATCCATTATTTCTATACAATTCAACCAGGCGTTCCAGTTCTGCAAGCATCCGGTTTTCAGTAAAGGGTTCGCCCTGCAGTAACAGGCTTTTGCCTGCATGTTCATCAGTCAATTGCTGCAGTTTGCTGATAAGCGAAAAAGTATACGGCGATGCAGGTTTTATACTGGTATCCCACAAAACATATTTAATTGATCCTGTTTTTACCAGAGGACCTGTTTGTACCTTGAATTGTGTAATGGTACGTATTCTCTGATGCCCTTTCTTTGTAATGGAGGTATCAAACATGGATTGATGTGTAACAGAGCCATAGTAGTAGCCTATGGTTTTTAAATAGATTTCCATATTGCGGGCACTCACAGCCGCATTAATTGAATCAAAAACAGGAGGTTCCATCAATACTTTTGTTACCAGCAGATTTTCTTTAACCCGCACCTGCATACTATCATCAAGTTGGGTGGTAAGACTCCCGGTAAGAAGCGTCTTTTCTTCTTTACTCAATGTTTTATTATCAACAGTAATTTCATTGTAGTAAACAAAAGGCTTTTCTTGAGGAGGATTCTTTATTTTGCTGTATCGTTTTTTTGTAAGACCTTTTTGCGTATTGCAGGCACCAAGCATCAATGCTGTAAATAGGAGTACTAAAATGCAGATAACAGGGTTAAACTTCATAAACGTTTAAAGATGCTCAGTAAAAATGAAATCAAATATATCCAAAGTTCAGGCCATAAAAAAACAAGAGATGAAGATGGAGTATTTATAGCTGAAGGAACAAAGATTGTAAACGAAGTTTTAACACAATGCCCGCAGCAACTCATTAAGCTCTATGCACGGTCGTCTTTTTTTGAAGAACATGGTTTAAAAGCTGATGGTGAACAGTACATAGAAGTTACAGAAACGGAGCTGGAACGCATCTCTCTATTGCAAACGCCGCAGCAGGCATTGGCATTGGTTCGTCAATTTAAACCTGCATTAATTACTGAACTAAATGAGGGA
>CAYPBV010000153.1:0-7824 GCA_964409025.1 uncultured Chitinophagaceae bacterium
AAGTTTCTTTGATTACTTCCACACGGTCGCCATATTGACCATGTGTTTGCATTTGAGAAATCTTGTACGACTCGTTTGTAGCTTTTACATCAGCCGCTGCATGGTACACATAGTTTTGACCATTAAAGGAGGCAAAAGGATAGGCATTTTGCCCGGCACCTTTTGCAGCCAAACCAATCTTTTCATGACGGCCATAACCTACTGCAATTGCAATGGTATTTGCATTACTACCGGGAACGATGATGATAGGAAGTTTTAATTCTTTACCACCCACTGTTACAGAAACCACCGGTTTATCAGGCTCTACTTCGTATGTATCAAGATTAAGATTGGGGAAGAGTTCTTTTTGTAGTGCAGGAGAGATCACTGCATAGTTGTCCCAGGTAGCACGGGTCATAGGGTCAGGCATTTCCTGCAACCAGGGGTTGTTGGCCATCTTACCATCACCAATGCTTACTTTTTGGTACAACACCACTTCGTGTTTTCCAGCTTTAACAGCGCTTAGTTTTGCAGCAGCATCAGCTACTGCAGCACTGTTAAATGATGCGCCTGCAACTTGTGCCGGTGTTTCAATAACACCATCCTGTAATGCTTTATCAAAAGCAGCCTGTGAGCCAAGCTTTGCCGTCCAGTAATTTTTGAAATAAGTTTCGTAGTCAGGTACGGTGCTGCCGCTCCATATTAAAAGTGAAGTAGCAAATGCTCTTGTTTTAAACAGCGGATGTATTGTAGGCTGAATAAATGAAATATGATTTGTTTTTGCTTCTGCATCACCCCAGCTTTCCAGGAAGTGAGGTGAAGGAAGAATGTATTGACAGTTTTGAGCTGTTTCATCTTCATTTTCATTGAAAGAAACAGTTAAGCCTACTTTCTTCCATCCGTCAACAAATTTCTTGGTATCCCCATAAGTATAAACAGGGTTGGCACCATACACCAATACAGCACCCACTTTTCCTGCATTCATATCAGCTATCAACTGCTCCATGTCTGCATCCACACCTTTGCGGTAGTTCACCATGGTGCCGAAGTTGATGGTTTTACCATTGGCACCTATTTGTGCGTTGATAGCGTTTACAATTATCTGTGCGTTTACATCATTGCTTCCGCACACAACTACTGCATTACCACCTGCAGCAAGCAATTCTTTGGCAGTGGCTTCAATACCGGCAGCTAATTTTTTATCAGCAATGGCAGGAGCTGTAACAGCGCCGCCTACTTTAGCATATAAGTTTAATAATGCGGCACCCAGTTCGCTTGGTTTGTGGTTATAGCGCTCATCTGCATTGGCACCCGTCATGCTGTACATGCTTTCAAACTGGATATGACGGCTCATGCTCGGATTCTTCTCGTCAATCTTTCTGCCGGCTGCATATTGTTTGGAAAACTCAACAGGGCTGAGCCATGTACCGAGGAAATCGGCACCAAAGCTCACTATCACTTTGGCATTATCAAAATGATATGAAGGAATGCCTTTCTTACCATAAGAAACTTCATTGGCCTGTATCATACCGCTGTAAGAAACCGCATCGTATGTTACATGCTTTGTAGTAGGATATTTTGCTTTAAACTCTTCCACAACCGCAGCCACTGAAGGAGAGTTGATGGTAGAGGTTAAGAGTACAATTTGGTTGGAGCCCACACCTGCAAGTGCTGCAGCAATTTTCTTATCAACTGATTCGTATGTAGGAGCTTCTTTAAAACCATTCCCGTTTTTTTCCATGGGATAGCGCACACGTGCTGTATCATATAAACTCAATACGGAAGCCTGCACACGCTGTGAGGTACCGCCTTTGGTAAAGCCCAGCTCGTTTCCTTCAATTTTAATGGGGCGGCCATCTCTTACTTTGGCAACCACAGGCACTACATCACCATCCAACACAAAGGTAGTAGCATAATAATTTGCTGCACCGGGAACAATATCAGCAGGTTTGTTAAGGAAAGGAATGCTTTTTTTTACAGGTATTTCACAACTTGCAGCCAATGTAGCAGCAGCAGTACTGAAACCGAGATATTTCAAAAAGTCACGACGGTTGCTGCTTGTTGCATTACCTACGCCTTCAAAAGGAAGTTCCTCTTTGAATTCGTTGGCAGCATCATCCTGATATGCTTTGGTTTGATTCAGCTCTCCGAAACTTTGCCAATATTTTTTCTTACTCATATGCTTGGTTGATAGCTAATTGAAATTTGAAAATTTGAGAACTTGAGAATTTGAAAATGACTTCATTATCACATCAGTACATTTTCAAATATTCAAATTTTAATAGTGACATTTTTGACACTCAGTACCCCCTATCTTTTCTACGGTTACACTGTCAATTTTACCACTCTTGATATCATTGTGGAACTTCTCGTACATGCTGTAGAAACCATTATCTTTAAACTTCACAGCAGATTCACGATGGCAGTTTATACACCAGCCCATACTTAAGTTGCTGAACTGATACACCACATCCATTTTTTGAATTTCACCATGACAGGTTTGGCATTGTACACCACCTGCTTTTGTATGTTGAGAGTGATTGAAATAAACATGGTCGGGCAGGTTGTGTATTCTAACCCATTCAATAGGCTTACCTTGTTTGGTATATTTATTAGCGGCAGGATCCCAGCCGGAGTACTCGTATAATTTTTTGATTTCAGCCGTACCATCAATCTTTTTACCATTTTCATCTACCAGTTCCGGTCCTTTGTATTCATTGATGGCCATGTGACAGTTCATACACACATTTACACTTGGTATGTTAGCATGCTTGCCTTCCATAGCACCACCATGACAGTACAAACAGTTTACTTGATTGATGCCGGCGTGTACTTTGTGAGAATAGTAAATGGGCTGGTCTGGCTGATAGTTTGTTTGACGACCCAAGCCGATGGCACTTTGAGCAATCAAATAACCACCCGTTAAGAATAATAAGATGATGCCGGTAGCGATATAGGCTTTATTTTTCCAGAAAGGAAGCGGCTCACCACGGTGAATGCCATCCTTTTCGTCTGTCAATTTTTTGAGGTTACTGTTTACCTGTAATAAGATAAGTGCCACTACAGCCAGTACGAGGGCGAGGATACCGAAGAGGAAGGAGTTGTCTGAAGCAGGAGCAGGTACGCCTACACCGCCGCCACCACCAGTAGAAGTGCCCGGAGGAGGTACAGAGTTGATATATTTTACGATAGCATCAATTTCAGCATCACCTAATTGAGGAAAACCAGTCATCAATACACCGGCATATTCTTTAATAAGGTTAGCAGCATAAGGTTCTGTTTTGGCAAAACCTGCCGGATTATGAATCCATGCTACCAGTTTTTTACGATCAGCCCAAGGTCCACGCTCTTCCAAACCTGATAATGCAGGTCCGGTGAGTTTTTTATAAGGGGCATGACAGCTGGCACAATTCGCCTGAAACAGCGCTTTTCCATCCTGTGCCTTTAAATTGCTGCTAAACCCACAAATAATAAATAATAAGCTGAAAAGAAATGACCGTGCGGAGATTGATTTTGGATGATTCATATCGCTTCAGAAAACGTAATTGATGAGGAATTATATCCTATTATACAGGCTGCAAATTTAGGGGAGGATACTGACATAATATCCACACTTAAAAAATTTTTTTTACGCCTGTTTTACAATTGATAAACAAGGGAATATTACGCATTCAACTGTTTTCAGTTTTTATTAAAAACAATGTAAAACAAAAGCATGACAAAAGATTTTTATGCATTTGTTTGCCTGCTCAATTAATAACAGCACATTTGCACACATGTTTGCACGTTTAAAACAAAAATGGAAGGTTAACTGGTTTCAGTTTGCATTGATTTTTACAACCTTTGCGTTAGGTGGCAGTCTTTGTGCACGTGCAGGCAGTTGGTTGCTGCAACTGATTCTGGATGAGAAAAACTGGGTTTATTGGGTGCTTTATGTGCCGCTTATTACGATTCTCTGGCCCATGTGTGTATTACTGGTAAGTATTCCGCTGGGGCAATTTAAGTTTTTCATCAACTATTTAAAGAAAATGGCCGTAAAGATGGGATTGATGAAGGACGATACGCCTCAAACTCACTCAAAAGACAACCGGCCATAACAGTGATTACGCATCAGCAAGCGTTGCCTCGTATCTATTTACTTTGCCCAAAGCTCTGCTGCCATAAATGCAAAACTTCCCCACTGGTTTCCGGTGGTTACCTTTTTAAATACGTCACCGGCCGCATCCGTTTTGCCTGATAAGCGATAAAAATTTCCAAGCCCAAATCCCAATGTTGCATTGCTGAGGTTGTTATTGTCTGCCAGCGTTTGGTACAGCTGCTCCGCTTTTTGATCGCCTTTATATAATAACAGAATGGTTAAATACCCTTCGTTTTCAATCAGTTTCATGTCTTTGTTAACCGTAGCAAGGAGTTGGGCGGCTTCTTTTTCCTTTTTCAACTCCCTTAATGTAATATAATACCAGTTTGCCGTGGCTACGTACATATCCGGGTTGGTGGATACCTTGAGACATTCTTTATACGCCTGCTCAGCCTTTTTGAATTCCTTTTTTAAAAAATAGGCCAGTCCCAGGTGGTACCAAATATTGGATTGCAGGGTGCTGGTAGGAATATTCTGAGCATTGGGCATACCATCCGGCTCTATTTCATCTTGCTTTCCTTTGATGAGTTGGGCGGCTGTTTCAAAATCAGTGATGGCTTTGTCAAAACACCTTGTAGTCAGGTAACGGTGCCCCCGATGGCGGTACATACGTGCGTCAATTGGATGCTGCTGAATGCCACGGGTGAACAGGGCTATTGCTTCATCATAATTACCGAGATAGGCTAATCGTCTGCCAAGCCATATTAATGCATCTGCATTACTGCTATCTCTTAAATAAGCAGCTCTTGCCTGCTCCGCGTCGGCCAGGAGTTTGGCTTTTGTTTCGCCAGAAAACGATAGGGCAGTATAAGATTTACTGCCACAAAAGGTAATTTGAGCAGAAGATGTCTGCACTAAAAGAAATATCAACCCAAAAAGAAGTAATTGTTGCATGGGAGAAAGTTACAATTTTGCAGCACATGAAACGTATCGCCATTTTTGCTTCGGGTGCAGGAAGCAATGCCAGAAAGATAATAGAGCATTTTCAGAACGATGCATCTGTTGAAGTTGCTTTGATTGTGTGTAATAAACCCGAAGCAGGTGTTTTAAAGATTGCTGCCGGTTTTGGCATTGGAACAGTACTCATTGAACGGGAGCCATTTTTCAAAGGTGATGCGTATGTGCCGCTGTTGAAACAACAAAAGATTGACTGGATTATACTTGCCGGTTTTTTATGGAAGATCCCTTCTGCTTTGATTGTAGCCTATCCGCAACATATTATTAATATTCATCCGGCACTGTTGCCCAAATATGGCGGCAAGGGTATGTATGGGATGCATGTGCATGAAGCTGTGCTTGCAGCCGGTGAAACAGAAAGCGGCATCACCATTCATTATGTAGATGAGCATTATGATCATGGCGCCCCTATTTTTCAGGCTACCTGTACAGTAAAGCAAACGGATACACCTGATGATTTAGCACAACGCATTCATCAACTGGAGCATGAACATTACCCGAGAGTGATTGCGCAACTATTATCAGAAAGTAAAAACGTTACAAAAGAAATTTAACTGAAGATAATTCTTTACCTACCTGTTGCACACCTTCCAGTATACGCTTTGTTTGTATGCTTGAAGGTTTTTTTGAACCGCTGATATATTGCGAAAGCAGACTTTGATTCATACCAATTCGTTCAGCCAAAGCCTTTGCATTTATTACTTTGTAAAAATGAAAAAACTGAGGAAGGTCAAGTACAATTTTCAACTCTTTTTCTGTTACAATTTTATTGGATTTATGAAAGTAAAGATTAAGCGCTTCCAATACATGAAGTTTGAGTTCTTCTAAAGACTTGCCGGTAGTAAAAACAGGATATTTAGAAGCATAAGCTGAATAACCGGTTTTAGTTCGTTCTACAATTATTTCGATTGACTTCATATGTTTACTTATTTAGAAAGTCCTGCATCTTTTTTAATTTTCTTTTCTAAACCCTTTCCTATTTCCTGACTTCCATGATTAGGCATAACAATTTGTCCTCTTTTTACAGGATGCTGCATGATCATGTGACTGCCCGACTGACGTATTACAAACCATCCGTCTTTTTTTAAGAGTCGAATCAGTTCACTGCATTTCATAAAGCAAGGTAATATATTTATTACTTATTATAAGTTTTTTAATTTAAATAAAACTTTCCTAAATCCAAAGATCTTTAACCATTTTTCCCTTTAAGCGTTTATTATTGCAATCCGATTTGAAAAAAATTCTACTATACATCTTCTTATTGTTGGCTGCACATAACAGTTTTGCTCAATTACAAATCAGCGGAACGGTGTATGACAGTACCAGGCGCAATTTAGTTGAAGGGGTACAGGTGCTCTGTACCTGCGGCACCATGACTTTTACTGACAGTGTGGGCAACTATACCCTTTTTGCAGGAGAAAAAGATTCCATTTTCTTCTTCTTCCGCAACAAGCCCACACAAATGTTTCCGGTGAGTGTGATTAAAACACCGGGGCAGTTTGATATAGCCATTAACTTATTTGTGCCGGGCAAATACAAACAGTTGAAAGAAATTATTGTGTATGGCAAAAACCGACGTCAGGATTCCATTGACAACAGGATTGCTTACGACAAAATTTTTAATTACGATAAAGGCGGTTTGCGATTTTCCTCTTCTTCACCTGAATCCGGCTTTGGTGCCGGCATTGATTTAGATGCGTTGATTAACGTATTTCGTTTTCGCAGAAATAAAATGGCAGCACGTTTTCAACAACGGTTGATTAAAGAAGAACAGGACCGCTACATTGAATACCGTTTTAATAAAACAATTGTAAAACGCTTAACCACGCTTAAAGACGGGGAAGGTCTTGACCGTTTTATGGTTGAATACAAACCGGAATACGAACTGCTCACACAAATTCTGGATATTGAACTCTACCAATACATTCAGGCGGCGGCCAAGGATTTTTTAAGAAAGAATCCGCAGTAATAACCGCTTTCATTTATTTTAGTATTCCAATTAAACAGTATGGATCAAACAAAGTTGGGCATTGGCACCCGGTTGCAGCACACGCAATACGGCCCCGGAGTGATTGTGGGCATTAAATATGCCACCTATCTTATTTCATTTATAAACAGCGGTATCAAAGAAATTGATAAGACAGATACACAACTGGATGAAATCATTCCCGAAAATGTGAGTGAAGAAGTGGAAACCAACAGTGAGGTGGAGAAAAGTCTGCTCAAAATTCTTCGCCTGTGGGGTGGCGTGAGTGAAGTGGTGCCACTGGGCGAACGCTGGCAAAAAGGAACCCTGATCTTACAACCGGCCGATGCCACGCTTAAACCCAAGGAAATTCCCATTGAAGATTTCTTTCATAAAATCGTGATGCTGCGTGACAGGCTTCGGGTGCTGGAGCAAAATATCAACAGCAGTAAAACCCTGAGCGATGAAGAAAAGGTCAACATTCAGCAATACATTACACGATGCTACGGCTCACTCACCACTTTTAATGTGCTGTTTAAAAATAAAGAGCAGTGGTTTGTGGGTGAGAAAGGTGCAAAAGAATAATACATTGCAGCGGGATGATTGTTGTACTTGTGCATTCAATTATGAGCCGGAGTACACGAACTGTAATAGAGCAGGTGAAACGATGGAAGAATTTATAAGGTGATTGGATATAAATTTTCTCTATTACGCAACGTCCCCATGTGGCCCACTCTGGCGCAAGCGTCTCGCTTGTGCCTACTACTAATTTAAACTACATAAC